>JBFKMY010000350.1:0-2859 GCA_041629615.1 Thermodesulfovibrionia bacterium
GCACTGCAGGGGCAGACAGCTACAGTATCTATATGAGTATGACGCCCGGGGCTTCAAAGAGGAGCTTTGACGCTAGAAAATCTACCATCGATTACTCGTACACATGGCCGGGTCTCAGAAACGGGAAGACCTATTATTTTATAGTAACGTCGGAGAACAGCACAGGAGAAAGCGCTGAATCCAACGAGGTGAGTGCTACGCCCGGCATATCCCGGAAAGTGTCGGCAGGTCCGGCAGCGCCGGGGAATGCAAGGGCCGTCTCCGGAAACGAAGAGGTGACGATACAATGGGGAAGCACTGCAGGGGCAGACAGCTACAGTATCTATATGAGTATGACGCCCGGGGCTTCAAAGAGGAGTTTTGACGCGAGAAAATCTACTACCGAAAACTCATACACATGGTCGGGTCTCAGAAACGGGAAGACCTATTATTTTATAGTCACCGCTGAGAACAGGAGCGGCGAAAGCAGTGAATCCGTTGAATTGCGTGCTGCTCCCGGAACAGGTGACACGATCAAACCGCCTGAGGTTCCTGCTGAATCCGCTGCCGTACCTGTGCCGGCACCGGAGCCTTTGCCTGTGCCGGAGCCTGAACCTGCTCCCAGGACACCCCCTGCACCTTCAGCTAAAAAACTGTCTCCAGCAGAGCTTCTCAGGATTGCCGATCAGACAAGGGCGCCCGGCGCGACCTTTTCTCAGGAGGTCAAAGTAACGTACAAAAAGGGGGACAGCGCTACGACGAACGAACTCGTTACAAGAGTGAAAGACTCCATCAAGAGCCTCGCAATTTACACATCTCCGGCTTCGCAAAAGGGCCGGGTAATACTCATGGTAGAAAACAATATGTGGATCTATTTCCCGGGGACAAAAAAACCGATAAGAATATCCCCGGCGCAGCAATTGCTGGGACAGGTCTCCAATGCCGATGTTTCAAGGGTTGTGTACAGCATCGATTATGAGGCTGTATCAGTTGAGGACGACAATACAGGCAAGGAAAAACTGTTGAAGCTGAACCTCAAAGCCAAGACAAAGGGCGCTGCCTACGGCAGTATTGAGTTATGGATGACGAAAGACAACTATAAACTGGTCAAGGCAAATTTTTATACCCTTGCCGGAAGAATCCTTAAAACAATTTATTATAAAGGCTACAAAAATGTGGCGGGGAAAGAGAGGCCGATGATCCATGAGATCCATGATGCAATAAAGACATCAGAAATAACCATCATGGAATACAGCAACATGAAAGTTCAGGACACCCCTGACAATTATTTTCAAAAAACATTTATGCACAGGGCCCCGCAGCTCAGATAAGAAACACTCATAAAGAAAACCGGGGCATACAGGGAGATTTCCATGCGGAAATCTCCTTATTTTCTTAATATGGTTTTTGCTGTTTTTATTCCGCCGTTCAATGCTGAGGGCAGGCCTGATCCGCCAAATGCCTTTGTCCCTGTAACGTAGAGGCCTTTTACGGGAGTAATGCCGGAGGGTCTTTTCATTTTCTGGTTAATGGAGAACACGCCGTCATACCATGCCCCGTCCATTGCACCCGTATAACGTTCGAAGGTATACGGAGTTGACAACTCCTTGACAATAATTGATCCGGACAGGCCGGGAATTAATTTTTCAGCCTTTCTTATTAAAATATCGGTTATCCCGTCTTTCACCCCTCTATAGTCCTCTCCCCTTTCACCGTCTATGACACCGAAATTGTTCCGGTACGCACGGCTCAGGGGGAAAAGCAAGATATGCAGGGTATTCATGCCTTCAGGGGCCAGTCGATCGGACAACAGTGAAGATGCCTGCATGGACAAGGGGACAATGTCTTTTTCAATGTCTATCTTGTTGGCTGTTGCTCTGTCATAATACCTGTTGCTGTCTTCCCATGATTCGTGAAAGAAAATATTCCCGTACTTGAGATCAAGCTTTGATAAGTCCAGACTGGTCCCGATTTGAAGAGATATTCCTGATGCAGACGGCCTGTGGGCATCAATTTTTGATGCGAACTTTTCAGGCAGGTTCTGTCTGCCTGCCAATTCAAGAAAAGTCTTTTTCGTGTCAGCATTTGAGATAACGGACACTGCATGATATTCTTCGTCGTCAGCTGTTTTTACCCCGATTGCCTTATTGTCTTTGATCAGGATCCTTGAGACCCTCGTTCTGTATCTCACTTCTCCGCCGTATGACAGAAATTTTTTTGCCAGAAAGTCCGAAACGGCCTGAAAGCCGTCTCTCGGGATAAGCGATGGTTTTCCGTAACACTCTCCTGTCAGCATCAGGTGGAACATGGCCGGCGTGCTTTTGGAAGGAAGTCCGGTGAACACCCACAAGCCTGATAATATCTCAATCAGTTTATCATTGTCCGTGAACTTTCTCATATACGCATAGAAGCTTTTTCTTGAGCCTAATAGTAATTTTGCCATGGTAAGCATAAAGGAGAATAGATTTTTCGCTGATCTTCTCTTGAGCGAGGACGAGAGCATCGTATTTTGAATTTTTTCTATTTCTGAAAAGATCCTGTCAATTGCCGCAGTATCAGATGGAAACGCTGCCTTCAGGTTCCCCCGGCAGCCATGGAGATCATGTGCAGGCATGATGAGTTCCAGGTCAGGATAGATATATTTGGCAAAATTATCTATTTCTACCCATTCAATCTCATCAAAAAATCCCAGTTCGCCCAATACTTCATGTAACTCTCCATCCGAGATGCTCGTCATGATGGAAGGGATATTAAATGTAAATCCCCTTCTTCTGTATGAAGTACAGTATCCGCCGGGAACACGGTGCTGCTCCAGCAGCAAAACTTTTTTGCCCCTCCTGGCGAGCAGGAACGAGGAAAGCAGCCCTCCCAATCCGCTGC
>JBFKMY010000351.1:0-2821 GCA_041629615.1 Thermodesulfovibrionia bacterium
AAGAGTGTTACATAATCATTTCCCGGGATCGTCACACCACGGGAGAAAAACGGGATAGAGTGCTCAATTGAGTTGAAAAATAAATGTCCGGAGGTCAGGGAGGGTATGTCATTCCTGTGATTTGACTGTTTCACTGGATGGGTGATCTGTATCAGCATCCTGCTCTTCCTCACATTCAACACCTGTCTGAAGAGAGTCTTCACTGCGGGAACCTGCTTCTTCGGGTCCAGCGTCAACAGGAACGGTAATCACTGGTTGCAGGCCTTCATCATATTCCGGTTCTTCGGATTGTTCAGATACTCCCTCCGGGGGTTCCGGGACATCAACTTCACGAAACTCTTTGAGCGTCGGGAGTTCTGATAAATCTTTCAGTCCGAAGTACTGCAAAAACTCATTTGTCGTACCATACATGAGCGGTCTGCCGGGGACCTCTTTCCTGCCAAGGATCTTAATGAGCCTCTTCTCAAGAAGGGTCTTGACGACACCGTCTGAATTGACGCCCCGAATGGCCTCGATTTCGGCCTTGATAATCGGCTGCTTGTACGCAATGATCGCCATGGTCTCCAGAGATGACTGGGTCAGTTTTTTTGGTACGGATGTCGCAAGGAGTTTCCTGACCCATGGAGCACAGGCAGGATTGGTAACCATCTGAAATCCTTCGGCTACTTCAGCAATAAACAGTCCGGCATTTTGCAGTGAATAATCGCTGATCAGTTCTCTGACAAGCCTCTCGGTGTTATACTTGTCTATTTCAATAATTTTTCTTATCCTGTCAAGTGTTACCGGCTCACCGGCCATAAAGAGCAATGCTTCAATGATCTGTTTCGCTTCCCTGTCTTCCATGTAATTCCCGTCCTGAAATGAATGATCAACTTTTGATTGATGTAAAATCGTAACAAAATTATTGTTAAAAACGCAATGAAGCCTGTACCATGACTATGGGGTAAACATAATATTTATTTATATAAGTCATTAATATTTTTTATTTGACCATTGATAAATTTTATGTTACATATACTTGAGAGGGGTTAAATTATCCTTCCCTACAAACTACGCTAATTTTCAGAAAGAAACTGCACCTGTATTCTTTTTCAAGAGGGAAGAACAATGTTGGCGCATAAAAAAAAGGCCTGGCCCGTCAATACATTATGTTTTTACAGGTCCGGACGTCCCGTATCCATGCTGCCATTACCCAGAAATACAGTTATTCCGTACGCATCATATGCTCATCCTGTATTTATGTCCTCACTCATTCTCTCACTCTGTCCTGTATTGTTCCTTTTCCCATAGCCAGAAATCCCGGATTCCATGCGCTGATATTTCGTATTCTTTTTAAACCCCTGTAAAAAGTCAGGATCACGGGGTAAAGCGATGTCGTCGTTATCCAAGGCAATACTTCTTGGCATCCTCATTTCTGTCTTCGGGCTTCTCATAAGCGTCATTCCTCTCGGGCATGCACTTGAGGAAAGCACAGGCCTGGAATTATTGTTCCTTATGAGAGGAGTACGGGAGGCACCATCCGAAGTTATCATTGTTGCAATAAACGAGCAATCATCGGATAAACTGAAGCTTTCTCGCGACCCGGAGAAATGGCCCCGTTCACTTCACGCCCGGCTCATTGAGCTTCTGGTCAAAGGGGGGGCCAGAGTCATTGCCTTTGATATATTCTTTAATGAATCACGCTCCACGGATGATGACATGCTCCTGGCAGATGCGCTTCATAAGGCACAAAATGTCGTTCTGGTCGAAGCTATTAAAAAAGATAAAATAGTATTAAAAGACGAGCAGGGATCACCGGAGGGGGAATTGCATATTGAAAAACGCATGCTTCCTGTCCCTCCCCTGCTGCAGTCATCCCTTGCTGTCGCCCCTTTTCCCTTACCCAAAGTACCGGCAAAGGTACGTCAATACTGGACATTCAAAACTGCCGCAGGAGATATACCGACGTTGCCGGTAACAGTGTTTCAGGTCTTTACCATGGATCTCTATGACGAATTCATGAGGTTACTGAAAAAATTCCATCCAGCGCAAACTGCCGGTCTTCCACAAAACGGTCAGGAATTCATCGACAGAAAGGATATAGCTGCCGGAATGAGAATGCTAAGGGACATTTTTCAAAGTGATCGGACAATTGCAGAGCAGATGCGGGAAGACCTGAACAGGGCAGCCGATAATTCGGCACGGAAACATCTCATACAATCGTTAATAAAAATGTACCAAAGTCCTGCAAGCAGGTATCTGAATTTTTATGGACCGGCCCATACCATTACAACTGTTCCTTACTACAGAGTATTGCAATCACAGAGAGAAGCATTTCTTCACCAGAAACAGACAGACTTCAGCGGAAAGGCCGTATTTATTGGATCTTCAGAAATAGTGCAGCCTGAACAGAGGGACGGGTATTACACCGTTTTCTCACAATCAAGCGGAGTAGATTTAAGCGGAGTTGAAATCGCTGCAACAGCATTTGCCAATCTTCTGGAAGATATGCCCGTCCAGCCGCTGGATTTCCGCTCCCGGAGTATCATAATAGTACTCTGGGGGATGGGGATGGGGATAGTGTGGCCGAATGCGATATCGGCGCAGTCGAGTTGAGTCCTTCAAGGACCTTTACGGCAGACAGCTCAGCGACCGGACCCGATGCGAACCCCGGTGATGGGGTTTGCGATACAGGGCTTGGGGCCTGCAGCCTGCAGGCGGCAGTCGAGGAGGCCAACGCCTGGGACCTGGATGACGTCATCATGCTGCCCGCCGGTGTGTTCAGCGGGCAGGGTCTGCCAGTTACGGATAATTTGTCCATCATCGGAAATTCGCCCAGCGG
>JBFKMY010000352.1:0-2810 GCA_041629615.1 Thermodesulfovibrionia bacterium
GATTATTTTTTTCATTGTTTTCTCCTCCCATAAATTTTAAAGCCGCTGTTATTATTGCTACAGGGTATCATCTTTTTGTGTGAATAAATCATTGTACAGAAACATGACTGGACACTAACGGTTGATCATTTCCCTGTCTTTATTGATATAAATCCTGGTATTTCTTCCAATAAAATCAAAGAGCGTTTCATAGTGGGCGATATCCTGCCCGGGGTCCCGTGTCCATGGCGTCAGTGTGTAGGTATAGGCAGTTCTGGAATCAGCCCCTATGAACAACCGCAGGGGAATTGTTATGCTTATCCCCTTGTCATGATATCCTTTATTAAATTCGTCAGTAAAATCTGACGTATCTGTTACAGTATACCATGCCCTTAGTATGACACCATGAATAAATTTTAACACAGTAAACCGAACGCCTTCATCACCTGCCAGAAATCTTCCGGCCTTCATATCTAACGATATATTTATTTCGGGAATATTGAGCCTTGCATTTATAAATGCTGTGCTGTAAAAATCTTCTGCATCATCGGAGCTGAAAGAAAAGGGGTGCTCCGGGTCCCTTTTCTTCACAATACTTCCACTCAATCCTATTAATATCCTTCCGTCAATAATCGGCTTTGCAATCTCCCCGTCAAGCCCGGCATACTGTATCTCCAGATATCCCGCGGATATTTTCCCGTAAAGTTCACGGGGGGATTTATATATCTGATCAAACATCAGTCTTCCCAGAGCGACCCTTTCCCTTTTATACAAAACAATGTCACTCCTCACAGGCAGGGACAACGGTTCATTGACAGAAGATATGTTATTTACCGGGTACCCTTCGATCCCGGCAATAAATGTCCCTCCCTTCCAGGGATAATATCCCAGCCATCCTGAAACTCCCAGTCTGTATTTAAAAAAACCTGACGGGTCATTGAGGAATGTTTCAAAGGAGGGTTTGATTCCATACCTGAACACCCTCGTATGTCTCCCCTTAACATTTTTGTCTCCGGCAATACCTGTATTGATCTGTGAAAGAGAGAGAAATTCGCTTACCGTAAGTTCACCGGAAACGAAACCGGCAATGTCCTCCCTGCTCGTTATCAACTCATAGTGTGCTATACCGTTTTCCGTCAGCACGATATGAACCTTCTTAATATATTCGGGGAGCGATCGCAGACTCTTTAAAATAATCCCTGCTGCCCTTGTGCTGTAATAGTATCGGTCATTCTGCGCGGTAATCCACAGTGCATCCCCTCCCGTAATCACCAGTATGTCACTGAAACCAGCGATGAGCAATGCGTTTGTTAAGGTTTCAGCAAGGGGCCCTTCCGCTGAGAGCAGACGTTCTCCCGGCAGCGGGTCGTAGAGCGGTACAAGAGGGTTTCCGATATCATAGGCGAATGACAGATTAATGCCAATTTCATGTCCCCGCTGATAGCTCACATCAACTTCAACGGACTTGAACGGTTTATACCGGAAACCGAAATTATATCGGGAGGCAACCGGCCCCTGGAAAAAAATATCCCGGGCAGGATCTCTCACCTGCCTGTGATAGTGAACAGGGCTGTATTCAATCATCAGGGCAAAGTCATCAGAAGGAGCAAACTGAATGCCTCCAAAAAACTGTGAATCCCTGAACCACTCCTCTGGATCGCTGAACATCTCCAGTTCTATCCCTTCATCCTTTTCAGGAAGAGGTCTTTTTCCAAATCTCCCGTTGCCAAACCCGACGGTAATGTCAAAAGGATATATCTGTTTACTTACGGCTAAATACTGGGACGGATAGAGCCGGGTCCCGTGAGGATCCATGAATCCCACTGCCATGGCAGGGACATATTTACCCTCCGGGAGAAATTGATATTTGAGATCAAATGCCTTGTCCCTGAAGTCGCCGGATTGGGGATCAAAGGCCGGAACCTCGCGCACTTCCATGATCCTCAGGCCAACCTCAAGTCCCCTGAAAGGACTTATGGTGCCATAGTAATGTCTGTAGGGTTTGATCTGACTGAAACCGAGACGATAGCTGTTCTCCCTGATGACACGCGCAGTCGGAATTTCCATTAATCCCGTGCCCCCCCAGTTTGACGGAAACGTAAACGGGGTATCTTCCGCGCGGGCAGACAGGACAAACAGGGAAAGAAGGAAAGCAATACAAAAAGCACCGGGGAGGAGCGGGATGCCCCGGTCAGGGAGCGACGGATTATGATTCACTTTTCACACTGTTCCCGATCATCTCTCTTTCGGCGGATTACTCTTCCCTTCACTGCATATTAAAATATAACAATTGCTACACCGGCAGTTACTGCAATCTGATACAGTATCTGGGAAATATCTTTCACCTCTCTCAGCCAGGCAATCCGGTCCAATTTTTCAGGGACAACGATGGTGTCTCCGGGTTCTATCTCCTTTACATCTTCACCAAAGGCCGTCACTTCCCATCTGTCATGTGAGTTGTTCCAGTTAAACAGTCCCGTTGACAGTTTCCTTGCTGTTCCGTCCACTTTTAATACGTAGATATTGGCTTTGTCCACAAATCTCATATAGCCGCCGGCCATCTCTATATAGTCTTTATAATCAAGTTCTTCAGAGTAAATAAAACTCCCCTTTGACATTACCGCGCCAACCACGTTCACCACACTGCTCTTCATCGGGATATGCAGGCTGTCGCCGTCCTCAAGCTTTATGTCGTATTTACTCCCCTTTAATAATCTCATATGGGCAAGTTTTATGGACATCCTCCCTGTGGCCTTCAGCTCCTTGAGGGATTCTATGAATTTCTGTTTGTGCTGGGATTCCACTTTTTTTGCTTCCACTTCCTCTCCCGA
>JBFKMY010000353.1:0-2761 GCA_041629615.1 Thermodesulfovibrionia bacterium
AGTACCGCAGCTTCGGGTATTTCCTCTTAATGGATGATACGTGGCTTGCGGAAAAGAACAGGCTCTTTCCCGAGCTTGCCTACAGCCTGGCCGAAGACCTGTCAGGGAAATTCAGGACGTTCAGTTTTGCGGACTCCTCCCCGGAGTGCGCGGCCATTCAGGACAGCCTCGGAGATGAAATGACAATCCTGCACTATCTAAGGAGCATTTACGATGGGATACAGAAAAATCCGGACTACAAGGAGCAGTACTTTCAGGAGCTTCACAAGATATTCATGTGCGGGGAACTTCCCGAGGGCATCAGCGGTTTCCTGCATGGAGGAGTTGCCTCATTCAACAATGGCGGGTTCCTGAAAAAGTACCGGAAGACGGTGCTGAATGATATCTACCCTTCGGTCAGGCCTTTTTCCCCCTGGACAGGCAAGACTTTTTCGCCCTCGTCCGCTGAGGGAATCAGGAAGTATATAGGACAAAGCGCAGACTATTACAGAGGCGCCGATCCCGTTATTATCGGAACGAACACCTACCGCAAAAAGCTTGATCTGTCGCTCTCCGTAACGGCATTTATCGAGCACCTGGACAAGATAGGGATGGTTGTGGAGTATCCTGATGAAAGCGAGAAAAGGGAGGACATATATGTTAAGAGCTTCTATTTTATCGCGTCAAATGGTACGTCAATCAACCCGGAGAACCGGGGGAAGGAAGTCCTGCAGTTCAATTACCGGTGGCCCGAATTCCATACGATGACCCCTGACCACCTTTGTCTTGACGAACTCGTCAGGATAGCAGACGGTCTTTATCTGGGGCAGCTGCTCTATTCGACAAAACCTGACATACCATATAATCCTGCCAAAGACCCCGCTGTTTATAAATATGAGAACTTCGGATATTTTATGCTTATGGATGATGACTGGCAGGCAATAAAGGAGTTTATAGCCTTTGATACCGATTAGAACCTATCTCAAAATATACTTTTTACATGGATGAGCATTATGTTGTCATTCCCGCGTAGGCGGGAATCTAGTCTTTTCAGGAACTTCTGGATGCCTGCCTTCGCAGGCATGACAGCATAAAAAAATAATACTTAATTTTGAGACAGGTTCTAGTGTGCTGTCCCATTAATAATTGATAAAAGTCTCGTCAGTTTTTCAAATATAGAATCAGCTGTAGCGGTCCACATAAATGGCTTTGAGTCTTTGTTGTAGTTATCAGAGAAACGTTGAATATTCCTGATCAACTCTTTGACGCTTCTGAAGGAGCCGCGTTTAATGCAGCGCTGGGAAATCAACCCGAACCATCGCTCTACTTGATTAAGCCACGAGGCATACGTAGGGGTGTAGTGCACCGTATACCGGGGACGTGCAGCAAGCCAGGCCCTCACCTTGGCATGCTTATGCGTTGCATAATTGTCGATGACAAGATGAATGTCCAACTCCTCAGGAACATTTGCATCTATATGGCGCAAAAACGAGAGAAACTCCTGATGTCTGTGGCGCGCCTTGCACTGGGTCAGCACTTTGCCCGAGGCAACATCCAGTGCGGCAAAGAGCGTTGTCGTTCCATGTCGGATATAGTCATGGGTAACTCCCTCAACATATCCCAGCCCCATTGGCAAAACAGGTTGAGTGCGGTTCAGGGCCTGAATTTGGCTCTTCTCATCCACAGACAATACCAGTGCACGATCCGGCGGATTCATGTACAGTCCCACTATGTCACGCACCTTATCCACAAAGAACGGATCCGTAGAAAGCTTAAAGGTAGTGCTCCGGTGCGGCTGAAGCCCGAACAGGTTGAAGATCCTGTGCACAGTACTCCGGGAAATCCCCGTCTCCTCTGCACATTGGCGCACACTCCAGTGTGTGGCAGCGGAGGGTTTTGTGTGTAATACCTTGTTGATTAATTCCGCCACCTGCTCATCTCCAAGGCTCCGGGGGCGGCCTGGTTTGAGTTCATCATGTAATCCTTCAATTCCATTCTCAGCAAAACGCCGCCTCCAAAATCCTACCGTTGAATTGGTAACGTCTAATTTGGCCGCTATTTCAATGTTGACCATTCCTTCAGCCGCTAATAAGATAATTGTTGCTCTCCTTACTATGCTCGCCGGCAATGAGTGGGAGCGCCGTATTGCCTCCAGCTGGTTCCGTTCCTCTTTATTAAGTGTTATTACTGTTGTCGGCCGTCCAATTTTCATCGTGTACCCTCCTATTGTAATGGATACACGATATATGCAATATTATTGCCAGTTACTTCTGGGACACGACACTAGTGTAAATTTCAAATCGTTACACTTGATGGAAGATGGACATAATCAGTTTGTTATTGGAGACTTTGATAAGGCAATATCATATTATTCAGAAGCGATTGCATTGGATCCAAGCAGTCCGGATCCTTATACTTTACGGGGAGAGTCCTATGCCTTGCAAGGTAAATACGAAGAAGCTATAAGGGATTTCAAGAAGTCAATAGAGCTTGACTCTGATTATGCACGTGCATATAACGATCTTGCTTTCCTATATGCCACATCCAGAATTGATAAATATAGAAACGGCCCAAAAGCATTAGAGCTTGCATTAAAAGCTATTGAGATAGAGCCCAATGCTTGGACGTATGACACGTTAGCAGCTGCATATGCGGAAAACGGTGATTATGACAATGCAATAAAAAACCAAATAAAAAGTAACGATAAGATGGCTTCTTTAGGCAAAGATGAAGAGGTGGAAATTCATAAAATGCATCTTGAGAGATACAAAAATAAGATGCC
>JBFKMY010000354.1:0-2759 GCA_041629615.1 Thermodesulfovibrionia bacterium
GTCCTGGACAGATGAACGTGGAATACGCACAGTGTTTAATTTTGAGGTGAAAAAGCATATCATGAAACACTGACACACTCATAACAGACAAAGGGCATTAATGCTGCGGCAGGGTCATCCCCACCTTTTGAATAATGAATGCTTTATTCCAGCACTGTCAAGAATCTTTCCTACCACAAAATCCACGATATCATTTATATTTTCCGGCTTGTGATAATACGCCGGTACAGGGGAGGCGATCTTTGCTCCCATGCGTGCAAGCTTGAGCATATGCTCAAGATGAATAACACTGTAGGGCATTTCACGGGGAGAAAGAATAAGCGTCCGGCTTTCCTTCAGAGTAACATCAGCAGCCCGCACTATTAAATTGGCGGCATATCCCTGTGCAATGCCTGAGAGCGTCTTCATTGAGCAGGGCACAACAAACATGCCGTCTGTAATACAGGAACCGCTTGCAATGGGAGCAGCAAGGCTGGTTTCGCTGAAATATCTTATTTTTTTTGATGAATAATAGGTTTGAATCTTCTTTTCCGTTTCTGCTTCGGTTTTTCCGGCCCAGTCAATGGCGGTTTCAGTCTTGATAATGGGAAAGGCCGGACCGGATACACAAAAATAAAGAGTGTCGACCGATTCAAGAAGTTCCTTTACGAGACGGACACCGTAGAGTGACCCGCTTGCCCCCGTAATGGCAACTATGCAGGATTTCATTGTTACATTGTACATGAAAGGACAATCAAATTTCTCTCAGCCTTGATAAAAGGCAAAGGGAGTCTCACTATATCTTTGATCAGGCCTTTACAGGCTGTCTTTTTGAATTCTTTTATTTCTTCTGACACCTTCGGTCCCTTATTCAATATGAGACCGCCCTGTTCATTCACATAGGGACAGGCATGCTTGATGAATTCAGTAATGGTAAAGGTGGCCCTGCTGACCATGAGGTCAAAGTATTTTTCATGTGCTTTTCCGAGGTGCTCCAGTCGCTGTTCAAGGACATGTATGCCGGTTAATTTCAGAAGTCTGATAATATGCCGGGAAAAGGCGGTCTTCTTCCGGGATGACTCAATGAGTGTTATATCCAGCTCCGGCCGGGCAATTTTCAGAGGTATGCCGGGGAACCCGGCACCGCTTCCCGCATCTGCCATCCTGAGGGCACCATCAGGAAGTGCCTTTATAAACAGGAGGGAGTCAAGGAAGTGTTTGATGATAATGTCCTCATCGTTTTTCAATGCCGTAAGATTATATGTCCTGTTCCACTTCCTGAGTTCCGAGAGCAGGAGCATAAAGGCACTCACCTGTTTTTCAGAACAGGGGCAGCCGATTGCCTGTAATCCCTGTGTGAGGAGTTCGCTGCTGTCCATGGATTATAACGCCGTTCCTTTATTGAACGGGGGAATTAAAGGGTTACAGTTTTATCAATAACCATTGTTTTTCCTTCAGGTGAACCATGCTGTATTTGCCGCTGAGCCGCTTCCCTGTTAATGCAAAGACCAGGGTCTTTTTCGATTCCGACTCGATCTCATATGTCCCGCTGTCCCAGACTGCCACAGTGCCTGCCCCGTATTCGCCTTCTGCTATTTCTCCCTCAAAATCGATGTAATCCAGTTCATGGTCTTCCACCTGTATGGCAAGTCGTTTGACGAGCTTTTTTTCCGGAACACCCTTTGGGAGGGCCCAGCTTTTCAAAACCCCCCCTTTTTCGAGCCGGAAATCCCAGTGGAGGTTCCGCGCATGATGTTCCTGCACAACAAAACGGTTCACGGGACCGTACCTACATGAACAGCGGTTATGCCGAAACTTAAAGAGTAGTATTGAACGTCTGTGAGTCCGGCTTCCTCCATTGCCTGTTTGAACTTTTCAGGAGGAGGGAAATCGAGCATGGAATCAGGGAGGTATTTGTACGCACCTTTTTTACCGGATATCAGTTCACCGATAAAGGGCAGGACCCTGGTAATATAAAAAACATAAAGAGGTCTGAAAAACCGGCTCTGGATACTGGTAAATTCCAGGATGACTATCCTGCCCCCGCTTTTGACCACTCTCCCCATTTCCCTGATCCCCTGCTTATAGTCCTGGACATTGCGGATCCCGAACGCGATTGTTGAACCATTGAAGGCATTGTCCTCAAATGGTAAGTTCGTGGCATCACCAAAGCGGACATCTATCCTGTCTGCAAGCCCGGCCAGTCTGACTTTTTCCCTTCCCAGGGCCAGCATGCCCTCACTGAAATCAACTCCTGCAACGGTGGTACCGGCAGGGTGACGTCTTATTATTTCCAGAGCAACATCACAGGTCCCGGTTGCGATATCAATGAATCGCGCGTTTTTCACCCTTGGGAGCTGGTTGACCGCAAACTTCCTCCAGTAGCTGTCTATACCCAGGCTCAACACCCTGTTGAGGAGGTCATAGCGGGGGGCTATGGTGGTAAACATATTCTGGATTTTTGCCGGATCTTTTGACGAGTTGTCCATGTGAATAGAGAATTATAAAATAAAGAGGGGAGAGAATGCAGGGGTCGCTCTGTAGGGGCACGGCGCGCCGTGCCCCTACTTGCGGTATAATCAAATTATGGATATTAAAAAGAAATTGCAGCAGTCGCCCGCTTCTCCGGGTATTTATCTCATGAAGGGCGCGAAAGAGAGGATTATTTATGTAGGAAAGGCCAGGAACCTGCGAAACAGGCTGAGATCATACTTTCAAAGTTCAGCGGCTCTGGATGAGCGTAAATCAAAGATGGTGCAGGAAATCAGAGACTTTGACTA
>JBFKMY010000355.1:0-2729 GCA_041629615.1 Thermodesulfovibrionia bacterium
TCGGCATTCGTCTTACCATTTCACCTACCCCGGTTGTATTGATATATATTCCATCACCCTTGTTTTGCTCCACCACTTTTGTATCACCTGCTACTACCCTGACTCCGGCAAGATGGGCGGTTGCGGCCAGACTCTGGACTATATGCTCAAACCGGTCAAGGGGGAACCCCTCTTCCAGTATGAACCCGACGGAGATATACTTTGGACGTGCACCGGTGACAAGCAGATCATTCACCGTACCGCACACAGACAGTTTTCCAATGTTGCCCCCGGGAAAGAACAGGGGGGAAATGACATATGAATCTGTCGTGAGAGCAGTTTCTGCACTGTCAAGAGTAATAATGGCCGCGTCATCCAGTGATTTTAATTCCTCAGCGTTGAAGTATTTTAAATATATATCTTCTATTAAATCCCTTGTGAGTTTTCCGCCGCTGCCATGACCAATTTCAATTTTATTCATTATATTTTAATGTTAAATTTCTCCTGTTTCTCCCGCAGCACTGATTCCAAAAACCCGGCCCACTCCTCCATCCCCTCCCCTGTCCTGGCCGAGAGCACCATCACTTTTATTGAAGGGTTTAAGGCCATGGCATCTCTTCTGATTTTGTCCATATCAAAATCAAAATGAGGGACAAGGTCTGACTTTGCGATAATCAAAACATGGGACGTCTTAATTGCCTTTGGGTACTTTACGGGTTTGTCATCCCCCTCGGGAACAGAAATTAACACCACCCTTATATGTTCCCCGAGATCGAAGAAGGAAGGACACACAAGGTTCCCCACATTTTCTATAAAAAGGACATCCAGTTTTTTCCCCTTCAGCTGATGTTCTAATGAGTGAAAACCTGTATGAACCAGAGCGGATTCAAGATGGCATGCCCCTCCTGTTGTAAGCTGTACAGCAGGCACTCCCTTTGCCCTGATCCGTTCTGCATCAAGGTCTGTCTCGATATCTCCCTCCAATACTCCCATACTCACATGATCTTTTAATGATACTATGGTTTTTTCGAGCAATGTTGTCTTTCCCGAACCGGGCGAACTGATAAGATTGATTACAAGCAGCCCCTTGTCGTCGAAGTGCTTTTTATTGTGCATTGCCGCTTCATCGTTTGATTTCAGCAGGCTCTGGTTCACATCGATGATTTTTTTTTCTTTTATACTCTGCCCCACCCGCTCCTCAGAGAGAGGCTGGGGGGATGCATGGTTGTGATCACATCCACAGGTGTCACACATTGGTGCCTCCGTTTTTTCCTACGCTTCCACTTCAACGTTTTCAATATGCTGCTCTTCGCCTGAAATTATTTTTATATTGTAAGACTGGCATTGGCGGCAGGCCGGGAAGTACATATCCTCAGCCTCAAATCTGCACATGCATTCGTTACACTCATATATCAAAGGGACCTCGTCGATAAGGATTTCAGCAGAGGACATCATGGGATGTTCCCCTTTCATGGCATCAAAGGCAAATTTCAGGGAATCTGTTACAATCCCCGAGAGCCGCCCGATTTTGAGTTTTACCGATATTATTTTATGTGCCCTGCTCTCCCGGGCTATACGCGTGAGCTCATCAATCATCCCCAGCGCTATCGAGACTTCGTGCACCCTCTTCCTCCTCATCCATCATGGCAAGGACCTCTTCAAGTGTCTGCCATATTTCATCGGCGCGCTGTCTGTCCACTTTTTCTATTGCGAATCCAACATGGACGATAACATGATCACCGATATGAAGGGAATCCTCAGGCATCAGCTGCAATCCTATGGCACGCTTAACTCCCTTTGCCTCGGCTACCCCCGCAGGGTAATTTATCTCAACGATCTGCATGGGAACACCAACACACATAACAATCCTCCACTGGAACACTTTATGGTAAAGTACTATTTTACCGCGAATGGAAAATAATCTCTATCGGACGGACACGAAAGGGAATTTTTGTTCTGATGTGCTCCCTTGAATTTTTTCAGCCTGAAATAGGTTTCCCTTTCCCTTTCACTGATATATTGAGATATGTTCCTGATCTGGAAGTTCAGCTCCGGAAAGACCCTCTCCTCCAACACCCTTATTTTCCGCGCAATCTTTACAATTTCATCCCCCAGTCTCTTTAACTTGCTTTCATAGGCGGCGATCTGAAGCATTGACTCTAAAATTCTTTCAAAGAGGGCGATACTTTCCTCAATGTGTGGGGTTGTGTAACGAAAATCATAGCCCCTCCTGTCCGCCTCCCTTACCGGGGTTCCCTTCACGCTTATGTCTTTATACTGCAGCCCCCAGATCCTTCCCAAAATTATATCGACGCTGATGTCCCCTTCTGCAGTAAAGGTCAATGACTTAACAGCGTCTTTTCCCTGGTTGCCCATACTCAATGACAACTGATCAATCGCTTTTCTGTACAGTGCCTTTATGTCCTTCCGTGACCGGAGAAAAGGCAGGGTAGTACTGAGAAATTCGCGGATAAGTGCCTGCCTCCGTGCCTTCAGGATTCCGATACTGTTAAAAACAGACTTTGACTTTTCTTTCAGGGTGAGCAGGTTTGTCCTTGTAGGATGGATGATCATCGTTATATTTGTTATACGTTATATGTTATACGTTATACGTAAAAAGTTACAATCGTTGCATGTTTATCCTGATCCTTACAACTTACAACTTACAACTTATAACTTATAACTTATAACTTATAACAAATATAACGATGATCATCCATCCTACAAGGACAAACCTGCTCACCCTGAAA
>JBFKMY010000356.1:0-2711 GCA_041629615.1 Thermodesulfovibrionia bacterium
GAGCAAAACAAGGGTGATGGAATATATATCAATACAACCGGGGTAGGTGAAATGGTAAGACGAATGCCGACGGATGCGCTCGCGGAAGATGATGCGGTCATTGTCACGGGCACTGTTGGAGACCATGGAACAGCCATAGCCCTGGCACGGCACGACTTTGATATTGGTGCGCCTGTTGAGAGTGACTGTGCACCATTACACGGTCTGCTCTCTCCCCTTTTTAACGTTGAGGGGCTGAAATGGATGAGGGACCCGACACGCGGAGGGGTCGCTACCGTGCTTGTTGAATTATCGGAGAGGAGCGGGCTTGGGGTGGAAGTGATTGAGGAACATGTTCCAGTACGGGAAGATGTCCGTTTTATTCAGGACATGCTTGGTTACGATCCGCTCTATCTTGCAAATGAGGGCAAGGCAGTAATCGTAACTTCGGCTGAGAGTGCCCGGAATGTTCTTGAACTGCTGAAAGGACACCCGCTGGGAAGGAACGCCGCCGTGATTGGAAGCATCACTTCCCGGTTTAAGGGGGTACGATTAAAGACAGGAATCGGCGGTGAACGGGTCATGGATATGCTTGAAGAGGACATGCTGCCGAGGATATGTTGAGAAACAGCTTTCAGCACTGAGCCGTCAGCTTTCAGCCTCACTATGAACAGAACACAGGACTTAATAAAACATATTCGCTCTCTGGTGCCAAAGACAGGCAAGATCCGCATTATGAACGTCTGCGGGTCCCATGAGCACACCATTGCACTTTCAGGAATGAGGAGTGTGATGCCCGATAACCTGGAGCTTATTCCCGGGCCGGGATGTCCGGTGTGTGTCTGCCCGGAAAGCGACATCATTAATGCGATCAGTCTTTCCCGCAGGGAAGACGTTATCCTGGCCACCTACGGTGATATGTTGAGAGTTCCCTCAAAGGAAGGCTCCCTGCGTGTTCAGGGAAAAAATTTCATAATGATATCCTCCCCCAGTGAAGCAGCGGCCCTTGCACAATCGCGGAAGGACAGGAAAATTGTATTTTTCTCGATCGGGTTTGAAACAACGGCAGCGCCTGCTGCCGCAATTCTGGAAACAGGGGTCCCGGACAACCTTTCCATCCTCAGCTCACACAGGTTGACGCCGACGATCATGGAAATCCTTGTGAAGGATACTGAGATCGGCATCAACGGGTTTATTGCCCCGGGACATGTCTCGGCAATAGTCGGCTCAAATGCGTGGAATGTTTTTTCGGAGAAATATGGAATACCGACGGTCGTCGCAGGATTTGAAGCTGATAATCTCCTGCTCGGGATAGCGGAAATACTGGGACAGCTGAAAAAAGGAACGGCCAGTACAGGGAATGTCTACCGGGGCGTAGTGAAACCGGAAGGCAATGTTCAGGCGCAGAGGATCATGGATAAATTTTATGAAGTTTCTGATGTCAACTGGAGGGGGATCGGACACATCCCGGGGTCAGGACTTTCATTACGGCCCCTCTATTCACATAAGGACGCAAGAAAGGTGTTTGCCCTGCCGGAAGTCAGGGAATCAAAAGTCCCGGGATGCATATGCGGGTCAATAGTCCTTGGCAAGGCCTATCCCTCGGCGTGTTCCTTGTTCAGGAAGGTCTGCACCCCGAGGGCCCCGAAAGGGCCGTGCATGGTTTCCATTGAAGGTGCGTGCAATATCTGGTATAAAACAAATTGATCACATGGCAGGGCATAATAAAATGACTTCGTTCTTAAACTACATCTGGATAATACTCCTGGTGATTTACATCATCAGCCCCTTTGATGCCCATCCTCTTTTCATGGATGATCTTATTGCGTCAGGAGTATTATTTTATGTGCTTTTCAAAAATGCAAGGCAAAAAAAGCAGCAGCAGTTCCGTGATTATTTCCGACAGTCACAAACCGGCCGCCAGTCCCGCGAGGATACTGATTCAGCATCACACGGCCCTCTTACGCTGGAGAATGCTTACAGGATGCTGGGCGTGGGCCCTGATGCTACTCTGGATGAAATAACAAAGGCCTACAGAGAAAAGATGACGAAGTCCCATCCCGACAAAGTAAGCCACCTCAGTGAAGAACTGCAGGAGCGGGCAAAGGAGATTACCCTTAAACTGAATGAAGCCCTTGATCTTATAAAGAAATATAAAAAAAGATGAAGAGGAACGTTCAGATGGCCCGCGCATTTCAACCGGATCATATGCTGGTAAAAAACTATGCGGCTTAGACTCCAGATCACAGGTCTTGTCCAGGGGGTAGGATTCAGGCCCTTTATATTCAGGCTTGCGGAGGATGCGGGATTAAAAGGGTATGTATTGAATGATACGTCGGGAGTCCTTATTGACGTTGAAGGAGACAGGGAAAAATTACATGAATTGCTTATCAGAATCGACAGGGAAAAACCTGAACTTTCAAAAATATACAGTTTGCAGCATACGTACCTTGAAGAAGCAGGGTATCCGAACTTCGAGATAAGAGAAAGCGGGGAACAGGGAGACAAAAGGGCACCCGTCCTTCCTGATATCTCGGTCTGTGAAGAGTGTGTGACGGACTGTACAGATCCGAGAAACAGACGCTTCATCTACCCCTTTACAAACTGTACAAACTGCGGTCCCCGTTTTACCATTATCAATGACCTCCCCTATGACAGGAAAAATACCGTGATGAAGGACTTTACAATGTGTCCTGAATGTGAAAGGGAATATCACCGTACTTCTGACAGGA
>JBFKMY010000357.1:0-2705 GCA_041629615.1 Thermodesulfovibrionia bacterium
GTTACTGCCCTGTTCCGGGACGCCGGACATATTCTTGGGTCAGCGTATATTGAAATTGACATCAAAGGCCTGGGAAGAATTCTCTTTTCAGGTGACCTCGGAAACAGAAATAAGCCGATAATAAGGGACCCTGTATTTCCCCGCCGTGCTGATGCGGTCATTATCGAGGGGACCTATTCCGACAGAAACCATAAAGATATCGGGCCGTCAGTGCAGGAGATGCAGGAAGCAATTCTTGATGCCTTTAAAAGGGGAGGAAATGTTCTCATCCCCACATTTGCCGTAGAGCGTGCACAGGAGATTCTTTTCTTCCTGCGCGAATTTTACGAAAAAAAGAAGATTCCGAAATGCAAGGTATTTCTGGACTCTCCCATGGGGATAAGTGTTACTCATATCATGCGGAAGTACCCTCAGTATTTCGACAAAGAGAGCTCAGCGATACTCAAAAACAGAGATCCGCTCATTTTTCCCTGGCTGCACTTTACGAAAACACAGGAGGCGTCACGGCAAATCAATCTTATTAAAAAGAGGGCCATCATATTGGCAGGATCAGGTATGTGTACGGGGGGTAGGATAAAACATCATCTCAAGTACAATATCTGGAGAAGAGAAGCTGCTATTATTTTTGTGGGGTATCAGGCGAAAGGGACCTTGGGAAGACATATCGTTGAGAGAAAGGCAAAGGTCAAGATTTATGGCAAGAGCTATCCGGTAAAGGCAGCTGTTCATACAATCGGGGGCTTTTCAGCCCATGCTGACAGGGCCATCCTGGTTGACTGGCTCCGGCATGCCGGAAAGCCTGAACAGGTATTTCTGGTGCATGGCGAGGCTAGGGCACTCACTTCTTTTAATAAGGAATTGCAAAATATAAACCTTGCAAAAGAAATCCATGTTCCGGTTATGAACTCAGAATATTCACTTTAATCTGTTTAAGAATTTGTTTATTCAAGGACGACTGCATTGAGAACAGGCGCAAGGAGGAGACGCGGTGATTAATCTTCCTGGAATGGCAGTAAAATGACAGAAAACATATATCAATATGCTGTCATGCCTTCATGAGAAGGCAATCAAAATGTAAAGGAGTTTTGTCATGTCAAAACTGGAAAAGATTGAAGGAGTCGGCGAAGCATTCACAAACAAACTTAAAAATGCAGGGATAACATCAACGGATGCATTGCTGGAAAAAGGGGCCTCTGGACCGGGCCGCAGGGAGATAGCAGAGAAATCCGGCATCAGTGAAACGCTCATCCTGAAATGGGTAAACCAGGTTGACCTGGCCCGCATTAAAGGCATCAGTGAAGAATATGGCGAATTGCTTGAGGTGGCAGGTGTTGACAGTGTTCCTGAACTCGCTTTGAGAAACTCTGAAAATCTGTATAATAATCTTGTGAAAGTGAACACTGAAAAGAAGCTTGTACGCAAGCTCCCGTCAGAGGGCCAGATAACAACGTGGATCGAAGAGGCCAAAAAGCTGCCCCGTATCGTTACTCATTAGAATTCAGCGTATAAACGAATTCCGTTATTGCGTGTGACAGGCTGCTTCTTATACATGCAAGTTTTCATACAGAAATTGTCTGCATGCCTGCTGCAATTATGGAGTGCCGGTCATTTAATCAGGGAGCAGGAAAGGGAGAGGAAATGGAAGATTTTGAAAAACTGGGGTCCTTTTATCTGGGCAGGGAGTTTGACTTTGATAACAAAAGGGCAAAGGAAGATCTTCTTCTTTATGATTCAAGGGACCTTTTAACGCACGCTGTTTGCGTAGGAATGACCGGCAGCGGAAAAACAGGCCTCTGTATAGGACTGCTCGAAGAGGCGATCATCGACAGCATCCCCTCCATAATCGTGGACCCCAAGGGGGACCTTTCAAACCTGTTTCTGACCTTTCCTGACCTGAAGGCAGAAGACTTTCGTCCCTGGATTAATGAAGAAGATGCGCGGAAAAAAGGGCTTTCCCCTGAGGACTATGCGGAAAAGCAGGCCAGACTGTGGGAAAAGGGCCTCGCTGAGTGGGGGCAGGACAGGTCGCGCATTCAGCGTCTGCGTGAGTCAGGTGATTTTGTAATATATACTCCGGGCAGCACCGCAGGTCTCCCTGTATCGATATTAAAATCATTTGATGCCCCTGAACAGGTCATCAGAGAAGACAGTGACCTTCTCAGGGAAAGAGTAGGGACAACGGTCACGGGACTGCTCAACCTTCTGGGGATTGAGGCTGATCCCCTGCAGAGCAGGGAACATATTTTATTATCGACCATACTCTCTTCAGCGTGGGAAAAGGGCCGGAATCTGGACCTCACCAGTTTTATACAGGGAATACAAACGCCGCCGGTCACCAGAATAGGAGTATTTGACATTGACTCTTTTTTCCCCCCCGCTGACCGGTTCACCCTTGCAATGAAGGTGAACAATCTCCTTGCTGCCCCGGGTTTTCAGACATGGCTGGAAGGAGAGCCTCTGGACATAAACAGGATACTTTATACCCCTGAGGGGAAACCCCGTGTAGCTGTTTTTTCCATTGCCCATCTCGGTGATGCCGAGCGGATGTTCTTTGTTTCCCTGCTGCTCACCCAGATGCTGGGGTGGATGCGGACACAGTCGGGCACGACCAGCCTGCGGGCCCTTTTTTATATGGATGAAATATACGGGTATTTCCCGCCTGTGTCAAACCCGCCGTCCAAGTCCCCGCTGATGACATTACTGAA
>JBFKMY010000358.1:0-2703 GCA_041629615.1 Thermodesulfovibrionia bacterium
ACAAATGATAAAAAAACCTGCTCCGTCAGAAGTTCACGCAAAAGTGCTCAGGAGATATGCCGAGATATCCTGTTCAATAAAAGACAGGTTTAAATATCCTGTCGGAAGGGAAGGTGCTTTATCGCTCGGTTATGATTCAGCATTTATTGAGCATGTCCCCTCCGGTGTTATTGAATCATTCTGCGGTGTCGGCAATCCATTTGTTCTTGGACAGATCGGTCCGGGCGACAAAGTCCTGGATGTAGGATGCGGGGGCGGCGTTGATCTCATTATCGCGCACTATATGGCAGGACCTCAGGGGCGTGTCTGCGGGATAGACCTTGTTCCTGAGATGGCGGACAAAGCACGGACTCACATAAAGGATTTGGCATTGGCCAATTGTGAGGTGCGGACTGCCGGCTCCGAAGCGATTCCCTACGATGTCGGTACGTTTGACGTCGTTATTTCAAATGGATCAATATATCTGTCACCTTTGAAGGAAAAGACATTGAGTGAGATCTGCAGGGTGCTTAAGCCTGACGGCCGGTTTCAGTTTTCCGATGTAGTCCTGAAAGATGATCTCCCGGAAACAGTTGCAGCCTGTCTTGACGGCTGGTCAGGTTGAACAGGGGATGCGGTCCCGGTCAGGGATCTTTTGGATCTGATGGAACAGGCGGGATTTGTTTGCGTTGAGTTTGCCGGCAAAACCGGGGTCCAGGCAACGAAGTTTACCGAGGGGGCCCATTTCCGGGCATACAAAAAAAAATAGGGGCGGACTGTTGTCCGCCCCTGCTGTTCAGCGTTTATTAGTGATCGTACTTGAGAGGAAAATGCTCGTGCGTGTTTTTCAGCCTCTCTTTAATGTCAAACTTGTATTTTGGATCAACCTTTTCAGTAAACGGGCTGTCGCCGCCGTGACACTCCATGCAGTTATTCTCAGTTTCAGTTGGAACAGAAAGACCCGCAGCCTGGGCATCCGCCAGCTTGAATTTCTTGTCTTTTTTCATTATTGTCTTGAAGTCTGCGCCCGGTCCGTGACAGGATTCACACTGGACGTCAATTAAATCCGGTGTTGCTTCGAAGCTTACAAAGCCTCCGGGCTTACCGTAACCGGTAGTATGACATCTCAGGCAGTCTGCATCAGCAGTGTAGTCCTTATCTGGGTCCAGACCAGCTTTCTTCTTTTCGTCCGCCTTTACGCCTGCTTTAAGGTTTTCATAACTGTTTGCCATAGTAGTCTTTTGCCATGCCTTGTATTGTTTCATGTGACAGGCCTTGCATTTTTTTGCCCCGATATATTCTGCTGCATTGACACCGGATACAAAGACTGCCATTACTGCGAGACAACACATTACCACAAATAACTTTCTTACCATCTTACAAACCTCCTTAAATTATTATTTATTGAAGATAGTGCGGCAATAACTGCCTGTTCATGTCCTGCAACGCAAAAAGAATATCAATATTCCGAATCAAAAGTCAATTATACAGCCGCAGACTGACGACATATTTCATGTTAACTGCTCATAAAAATACAATAAAAGATATGTATGAAATAATTATGAAGAAAACAGGTTTTCAGTTGTTTCAATTACGCAATAACCCAAGGTTTGATACGTCCTCCAGTGTATCGACATCACTCAGTGTCTTTGAAAACCCCACGGTATAGGTGAATTTTTCTGCCTGGTGGAGACTTTTTTCAAGCGTTTGATCAGACGACCATGGCACGTTAGCAAAGATTTCCCTGACCAGTTTTCTCATGCCCACGAGGTAATACCCTCCGTCACTGGCCGGCCCGAATACAAGGTCCTTTCTATTTAATATCCTGAACGCCTCCAGGATTATCCTCCCTGTGAGATCAGGGATGTCAGTGCCTACAAGGCAGGCTTTTTTATAACCCGATCCGAAAACCTCTTTAAATGCATTGAACATATTTATCCCGAGATCACGCGTGTCCAGTGATATAAGCCGTGTCCCGAAATGGGAAAAATATGTACGCGCGCCCGAGGGAGCATAGGCAATGAATGTATCAACTCCCGGAATAGTCTTTAGCTTATTGACGGTGTTTTCCAGCATGGAGATATACAGCTCCAGTCTCTGTTCGTCGGAGAGTTTCCCCCTCAGTCGTGTCTTCACGGTGTCTGCGTCAGGGAATTTAGCTATGATTATTAAAGCATTCGTATTTTTCATCGTATATTAGTATAGTGTTTTATCAGTTTCTCCGGGGACACTCTTAGGACAGCATAGCAAAAAGCAATGATCCAGTCCCGCAGCGTTGTATAAAAAAGCCCTTCTGAAATCCACCTCCGCGGAGAAGCCTTGACAGGAGGATTGAGAAAAATGATCCGTCCTTCTTTTTTGAGCCTTTTTGATATCTCAATATCTTCCATCAGGGGGATATCTGCAAAGCCGCCGATCTTATCAAATGTCTGTTTTCTCACGAACATCCCCTGATCACCATAGAGAAGACGGGTAACACGTGAACGTATATTGGCGACGTATTCAATGAGCCTGAAACTGAAGCCGTGATGATCAATGCAGAGAAAGAATGCCCCGGCGACCGCTCCGTCATGTATCGCCTGCCTGATGAGATTGAATCCATTGTCCGGAATCATACAGTCAGCGTGCAGAAAGAGGAGCACATCTCCTTCAGCGTGCCGAGCTCCGAAATTCATGACGCTTGCCCTGCCGGTTTTTGTTTCAAACACTTTGTCAGTAAATTCA
>JBFKMY010000359.1:0-2699 GCA_041629615.1 Thermodesulfovibrionia bacterium
AATGAATCGTTGTCAGAAATAAATTGGATTCTCATTTCTCCCGTGAAACAACTCCGTATGAGCCACTCAACGTTAAAACCCGGATATGCAATACTGCAGCACTCCCTCTGTGACGGCTGGATCAACAATCTGTATGACAGCAATGACAATCCGTATGTTTTTTTGACTTTAGAAGAGGCAATTGCTGAACTACAGGAAGAATTTAATGATTGGCAGGCGGAAATCGAGAATGGTGATCGTGATGAGGAAGATGGATATGATATTTCTGATTTTCAAATCGTCTGCAATGCAACTGGCATAGTGTATGCACTTGATATAATCGAGGGGAAAGTTACAATCGCGCACGCATACACATTTAACTAATGTAGTTTATTAAGGCATCTCCGGGTTTTGAATACGATCATTATTTCTTCTCCCTCTTAAACCCAATTTCCCCTTTTTTCTTTTGCGGCGGATCCATCAATGCATGAATAGCCTCAAATACAACGGCAAACTGTTCATCATATTTCTTCTCAAGAACCTTCAGTTTACGGGCAAGTTGAGCATGAGAAGAAAGCATCTGCCTGAGTTTTACAAATGTACGCATTATTCCAATATTGACCTGAATGGCTCGATCACTGTTGAGAACACCGGACAACATTGCTATGCCTTCCTGTGTGAATGCACAGGGGCGCCTTCTGAGACCCATCCTCTCCTTATTGGTCATCACAATTTGTGATTTCCAAATTTCCGTTTCTTCCTTTGAAAGCTGAAACATAAAGTCATCAGGAAATCGTTTAAGGTTTCGTCTTACTGCCTGATTTAATACTCTTGTCTCAACACCGTAAAGCTCTGCCAGATCGCGGTCAATCATGATCTTTTGACGACGAAAAAAATATATTTTCCTTTCAATTTTTTCAAATGGAATGATGTTACTCATAAAGCCCCCTTTCCTAAAATAGTAATTATTAAAAGCCATAATCCCCGATGACTTCAGCATTATAACATATGGGTGCCGGCGGGGTGGTAGCGCGTTTATGCATCACAGATTATGCTGGAGCGCTTTACGGATTTCCGCACGCACCCGCCAGTTATGATCTCTTCATTCTTTTCCGGATAATATTTTTCAGGGCAACTGTTACCAGTGCTATTACTACAATCCCGGCAGTCAGCGGCAGAAGCAGTGCCAGCAGTGTAAGAAATATGGCTATGCCTGTTTCCACTGATGTAACCGCGAAATTACCCATTCCGGCGGTCACAACGGTTGAGGTTCCCCTGATGAGCGTGGTTGAGCCCTGAAACAGGCCGGCAGTGCCGCCACCGGCAATGATGGCAAGGCCCCATTTCAGCAGGGGGCTCATGTCCGTGACAAAGGATGCCATCACAATTGTTCCGGCAGCAATAGCCGCGGGCGCGGCAATAGTATCAAGCATATTATCGACAAATGGAATGTAGTATGCGGCAATCTCCGCTGCTGTGGCCACTGCAAAGGCAATAAGCGCCTCCTGGGTGCTTATCCACTGCATCCCCTCAGGAAGAGATATGTGTCCCTGGGCTGCGGCAATACTCATTCCCAGAAGGGGAACAAATACGCGGTAACCGCATGCAGCACTTAATCCTATGCCAATTGAAAAGCTGAGTAAGAGTTCCATATGAGGTTCTTTATTTGTATATGAATTATATCAGAAAAATGATGTCTGACCGGCATCTTTGCTGCAGCTACGCAAACTCCAGCCGCAGGTCCTTATCAAAAACTTTGGCCAGCCTCTCCAGCGTCTTCAGGGTAGGGTTGCTCTTCCCCGGTTTTTCGAGGCGCTGGTATGCCTGGTATGAGATGCCGAGGACTTTGGCTATGTCGCTCTGGGTGAGCTTTTTCCTGAGGCGCAGTTTTCTGAGGATGACAGGAATGGACACTTCCGGTTCCGGTTCGATCATGTGAATGTTTCTGCCTTTTACTTTTGAAGGATCAGGTATCCTGTACTCCCTTTCAAAGACCGAGGCAAGATAGCCTGTCAATGCTTCTCTGGCATTGACCCTTGCATCTTCCAGCGTTTCCCCTTCTGTAAGGCACCCCGGAAGGTCAGGAAATTCAACCATATATGATCTGTCTTCTTTAACATATTTTATCCGGGCAGGATACCTTAAAATCATTTCAATCCTCCCTGTTTCATCAGGGCATTCAGGAGACCCTTTCCCAGATCTTTTTTACCATGCACGGGAACAGATAAGGTTTTCTCCTGCTTGACCATAATTATGGTGGCTGCCCTGAATCCTTTCCAGTTCCCAGCCATGGTCCATGAGAAGCTTTATTAACTGTTTGCCTGTCATTTTCAGTATACAATATATATGTTGTATTCGCAATGAGAGAATTTTGCGTCCATAAATTATATCCATAGGTGCATGAATAAAAAACCTGTCAAAACTGACAGCTTCTTTACTGTCCAGGGTCAAATCTTTCATCGTGACATCTTGCTTGCATCACCACCCATTTTATTGAGAAAATACGGGATGTTGTTGACTATATTAAATGTGTCCATGTAAGGTGATATTGGTTCACGGAATCAAGAACGTCCCTCATTTTGTGAAACTATTCCCCTGACGTACCGTCTTTCTTCCCGATCATTATCAAGAAATAATATTCCCATAATCTTCTGATAAAGTTTATCGCTTAAAGTTAATGTCAGGGAAGGGATCCTGCTTAAAAAATAGACGTGAGGAGG
>JBFKMY010000360.1:0-2690 GCA_041629615.1 Thermodesulfovibrionia bacterium
ATCTCATCGCCTTCCCGTATGTTTTCCGATGCCCCTTCGGACTCAAAGATGGGCAGTCCGATATTAAAGGCATTACGATAGAAAATTCGCGCAAAGCTCTTTGCAACAACTGCCTGTATGCCGGCTGCCTTGATTGCAATCGGGGCATGCTCCCGGGAAGATCCGCAGCCGAAATTGGCCTGCGCAATGATCATGTCACCGGACTTTACTTTTGACGGGAACCCACTGTCCGCATCTTCCATAACATGTTTAGCCAGCTCATCGGGGTCGGATGTATTGAGATAACGGGCCGGTATTATTGCATCGGTATCTATGTTATTTCCGAACTTCCAGACTTTACCTTTGAGAATCATACAACCTCCCCGGGAACGGCAATTCTTCCCTTAATGGCGGACGCAGCCGCAACAGCCGGGTTTGAAAGATAGACTTCACTCCCGGGGTCCCCCATTCTTCCTACGAAATTTCTGTTTGTAGTAGCAATAGCCCGTTCACCCTTTGCGAGAATTCCCATGTGGCCGCCCAGACAGGGACCGCATGTGGGGGTTGAAAACACAGCTTCGGCATTGACAAATATCTCGGCCAGTCCTTCTTTAACTGCCTCCAAATAGATCTGCTGCGTAGCAGGAATGACGATCATTCTCGTATTAGGACTTACCTTTTTCCCTCTCATAATTTCTGCGGCCTCCCTGATATCTTCAATTCTTCCGTTGGTGCATGAACCGACAACAACCTGGTCCACGGCAACACCGGAAAGGTCTTCGGCAGGTTTTGTATTGGAAGGGAGATGAGGACATGATACGGTCAGGGGTATTTTTGAACAGTCGTATTCTTTAATATCAACATACACAGCATCGCTGTCAGATGATGAGAACGTGTATTTCCTCTTTGCCCTGTTCTTTACATACTGTTCTGTAATTTCATCGGGAACAATAATCCCGTTCTTGCCGCCTGCCTCAATGGCCATGTTGCACATTGTCAGCCGCCCTGACATCGGGAGAGATCGGATGACTTCCCCTTCAAATTCCATTGCCCTGTAGAGAGCTCCGTCCACGCCTATATCACCGATCGTGTGAAGGATCAGGTCCTTTCCGCTTACCCACTTATTTAATTTTCCATGGTAGATGAACTTCATGGACTCCGGCACCCTGAACCAGCACTCACCGGTGGCCATTGCCGAAGCAACGTCCGTAGAACCTACGCCCGTGGAGAACGCGCCCAGTCCGCCGTAGGTGCACGTGTGGCTGTCAGCGCCTATGACCACGTCACCGGGGACAACCAGACCCTGTTCAGGAAGAAGGGCATGTTCAACACCCATTCTTCCCACTTCAAAATACAGTCCCAGATCATATTCCTTTGAAAAATCCCTGAGCATTTTACATTGTTCAGCTGCCTTTATGTCCTTCTGGGGCGCAAAGTGATCGGGTATGAATGCAATCCTTTCTCTGTCAAACACATCCTTTGCCCCTATTTTTTTAAATTCATTTATTGATATTGGCGCCGTGATATCATTGGCAAGAATAAGGTCAACTCTGGCATTAATCAATTCTCCGGGTGATACTGATTTCCTGCCCGAATGTGCTGCGAGAATTTTTTCCGTAATAGTCACGATTCCTCCCGATAGAACAAAGTGTAATGAAGATACTACAAAATCATCCTGAAATAGTCAATTACGCAGGCGTAAGGGACACCACTGATCTGATTCCCTCCGGTCCGGTTTCGCTCAACTGGATAATATGTGCGTTTTGCAGTATAATTTTTTGTTGTACATGAAGCGGTTCGTCACACATCATATATACAGGAGGGATTCCCATTAGAAAAAGCAAAAGAATAGCAAAATTAATGAAAATCAATTGTTCACAATGCGGCACCTGCTGCTGTGATCCCATTATTGAAGTTACCCATCATGACCTTAAGAGACTGGTAAAACATACGGGAATGTCCGCCGACAGACTGATAAAACTCTATACCAGATCTGACTTCGAATCCGTTGATGACAGTGATTTGATCCGGTTCTCATACGGCAATCGCAAGATCGCCTTACGAAAGAAAAAGGACGGCACCTGTTTATTTCTCTCCCCAAAAAAGCAGTGTACCGCCTACGAAGCAAGACCCATGTCCTGCCGCATTTTTCCTATTGACGTTATCCTTGATGAGGAAAACAGGGTGACTGATTTCGAATTATCGGATGTTATTCGTGACAGGTTCATCAAATGTAATTATCACAATGGCAAATCTTCTTCGCTGCAAAGTTTCAACCTCAAGGCAGCACAGTGCGGCAGGGAGACCGATTCCTACTGGAAGAAAATCAGGAAATGGAACAAAAAGGACGACAGGGGCGGCAAAGATGATTTTCTTCATTTCCTTGGTCTTAAAACCTCGCCATAAAGGGGAGCCCCATGCTCTCCGGTGCCGCAACGGAATGAGCGGGCCCGGCACGTTATACGATATCGTTTTTTTTGCTAACAAAGAGAGTATGTAAAAAGAGTTGCTTTTCTGAGTAACTTTCCAGTATACCATTGGAGCACCCTGAAGTAAGCATTATTGGTTAAGCCAGAATACCAATCTCACTCATACAACACTGTTTTGAGCACTTCATCCAGAGTCTCCGTCTCTTACGAGTTCCTGAAATATTGAGGAAATTAAAGTTTATAGAGAAAATGCCGAGTATACTTATAAGATTTATTAACATA
>JBFKMY010000361.1:0-2690 GCA_041629615.1 Thermodesulfovibrionia bacterium
ACCAATTCCTGGTTCCCTCCTTTCATTTACGAGAAAAATTATCTGACTTTTACCCCTGAGTAATTCAAGTTTAATGCCAGAAATATGACAAATAAATAAGTGCCTGTTTTTACATTTATTTAATTGCTGTCGATAAAAAAATAATGATGTTACTCTGTCCACATTACCATTGCATTGTGCAAACGATGTTTGCACAAAAAATATAAGAAATATCATAACCGTATGAAAATATTGACTTGACAGCGAAAGCAACGGGGTTTACAATTTGCATATAATGTTTCCTTGATTAATGGGAGCGTCGTACATGCGCCTTCCTGAGAACATCAGCAACAGGCTCAATGATCTCAAACTTCGACTGGAAAAACTCCACCGCGCCTGGACCATTAATGACTATGAATCCCTCCTGAAATTTTATATAGGCATTGTTCCGAAAATTATGGATACTGACCTATGCAGCATATTTATCGTTGAGCCGCATACAGACAGGATCTGGTTAAAGTACAGTACTGATCTTAAGGAAAAAGAAATCATACCGCCGAAAGAGGGGAGTATTGTGGGCAGTGCAATTTCATCTGGAAAGTGGGTCATCGCGAATGAGCTTGAGAAATCACCCTATCATATGGAACTGGGAGCGAAAACGAAATTCGTGACCCGAAACCTGATTTGCGCTCCCATTAAAAGCCTGACGGAGCAGGGCATTGCCGGGGCCATTGAGGTCTTGAATAAACGCAAGAACAAAAAGTTTACCTCTACTGATGCGGAACTATTGCAGGAAATCGCTGACTATCTGTCGGTGGCGCTGGAAAACATAGTGCTCAATCAGGAAATATTGCAGGTATCAAACCGCTTAAACCGCGACATAGACAGGATCCTGAAGGAGGATGTTCATTTTATTGCAAAAAGTCCCGTGATGCAGAACATAGTGAATACTGTGCGCACGGTGAGTCAAAGTCCTGTGAATGTACTTATTCACGGGGAAAGCGGCACGGGCAAGGAGCTGATTGCCCGACTTATTCATAAGAGCGGCGACAGACGGGACAAACCATTTATAGCGGTCAATTGTGCATCCATCCCTGAAAATCTCATGGAGAGTGAATTCTTTGGTTATGATAAGGGGGCATTTACCGGGGCTGTTTCAAATCGCAGGGGGCGCTTTGAAGAAGCCGATGGGGGGACCCTTTTTATGGATGAAATCAGAGAGATGCCCCTCGTGATTCAACCCAAGTTCCTGCGGGTAATTCAGGAAGGTGAAGGACAGAGACTGGGCGGCAATACAACATACCATTATGACTTGCGGATTATCAGCGCCACCAACAAGGACCTCCGCAGTGAAGTTGCTGACGGGCTCTTCAGGGAAGACCTCTTTTACCGTATTTTTTCGGTGGACATTTATATTCCGCCGCTCAGGGAACGACGTGAAGATATTATCCCGCTGGCCATGTATTTTATAACCAGCGTCAGCAGACGTTTCAGGAAAAAGATCGCCGGGTTTTCTGCTGAAACACTGAACTTTTTTGAGGACTACATCTGGCCGGGGAATGTCCGGCAGTTGCTCCATGAAATAGAGCGTCTTGTTGCATTAACACCTGAGGGAGAACCGGTATCACTGGCACACTGTTCCCCGGAAATAAAGGAATGGCGAAACTCACGAACCATTACTCAATTAAGAAACGAATCAGGCCTGACCCTTCCTGCAAAGGTGAGAGAGCTGGAAATCGGGCTTATTAGAGACACCCTTATAAAAACCGGGGGCAACAAACTGCAGGCATCGAAGCTGCTTGGGATCACACGTCCCGGTCTTGACAAAAAGATGAAACGCTATAATATCAGGATTCAGTAAAAAATAAAGATCATGAACAGCTCACTAGAGTGTTAGTTGTACCCCGTCTTTCAATATCTGAATATTGACAATGTTATGCATTGTTAACTCTTCCCTGATTTTATTTCTATACCGCGCTTTACAGTGCGTAATAAAGATCCTGTGAGGCATGTATTTCATTTTAGCCAGTTCTGACACCAGAAGATCAGGTGTGAGATGGCCGGTCTTTAGGGCCATGGTTTTAAATCTGTTTGGAAGGGAGACCTCTATGATGAGTCCGTGGATATTTTTATCGATGGACCTCCAGACCGTGTTGCTCGGCCCGGCATCACCGTTATAAATGAGTCTTTTCCCTTTCCTGTCTTCTACAAGATAACTCACTGCAGGCACTGTATGGTTTACTTTGATCGCAGTAATGGTATACCCGTCAATGGTGAACGTTTTTCCCGGACGTATGTTTTTTAATCTGATAATCGGCTTATCAGAAGTCGGAATTCTTGTGAAGTCGGGCCAGAGTATGTTATTGAAGAGGCTTTGCTTAAGCGCTTTGTTGACCTCTGCAATACTGAATACTGTAACGCTATGCTTTTTCCTGTTTAATGCAATATTGTCTGCAAGAAAAGGGAGGTCCTTGATATGGTCAAGGTGGGCATGGGTCAGGAGAACGTGCCTGATTTTCCATTGCCTCCTTTCATCAAGGACGGACCCTATGGTGCCTGCATCAAGGAGTAGTCTATCATCAACAAGGAAACTGGTCAGATTTGCATTCGGTAGCTCGACGGCCGAGCAGCCGAGGACCTGTATTATCATATCATCAATTTCTGTTCCAACAAATATTTGACTGTCACACGAACTTATTTTAAGATTCTTC
>JBFKMY010000362.1:0-2684 GCA_041629615.1 Thermodesulfovibrionia bacterium
ACCGGAACTGTAGATTGAATGGGATAATCATTTAAATGATGAGAATAAAAAGCCCCGCTTTTCAGCGGGGCTTTTTTGCGTAACGAAAACATACTTCCTTTCATATAAAAACCGCACAATTAAATTCCTGGGCAGAGAAAAGCAATCACACTATGACAAATAATAAATCCCGGCGCGATTCTCCTTTACATTACCGTATATTTTTAATAACATAGTTACTGATTTCTTGAGAGGAGCGTAGATACCACATATGACAAAGCTGAAATTTCTGACAGCCGGGGAATCACACGGGCAGGCGCTGGTGTGTACCATTGACGGCATCCCTTCGAACCTTTCTTTGACTGCAAAAGATATCGACAAAGATCTCGCAAGGCGGCAGAAAGGGTACGGCAGGGGCGGCCGCATGAAGATTGAGACTGACCGCGTACAGGTCCTCTCAGGCATACGCCGGGGAAAGACCCTTGGCTCGCCAATTGCTCTTTTGATAAAGAATAAGGACTGGGAAAACTGGCAGGAAATAATGAGTCCCCATCCGGGAGTAAGGGCACGTCGCGACGTGCCCCTACAGAAAGGGGCGGCGGTCACACGGCCGCGGCCCGGGCATGCTGATTTATCAGGGGCTTTAAAATATGACCACAAAGATATCAGAAATGTCCTGGAACGCTCCAGTGCCCGAGAGACTGCTGCACGCGTAGCAGTGGGGGCAATTGCAAAAAAACTCCTGTCCGAATTTGGTATTCATGTCATAAGCTATGTTACAGAAATCGGAGGGACCGGGTGGCAGAGGGAGAGCGGTGCGCAGAGCACAGATGTGAAGGCGCTGCTGCAATTATTTAAGAAGGCAGAGGCATCATCCGTACGATGCCCTGATAAATATGCTGAACAGAGGATAATTCGAAACATAAAGGCTGCAATGAAAAAGGGGGACACCCTCGGCGGTGTGTTTGAAGTGGTTATCTCCGGTGTTCCCGCTGGTCTTGGCAGTTACAGCCAGTGGGACAGAAAACTTGAGGCCAGACTGTCTTGCGCCATCATGGGAATCCAGGCGATAAAGGGAGTGGAAATAGGGCACGGTTTTGAAATGGCGCGAAGGCCCGGATCGGAGGTCATGGATGAAATCTTTTATAAAAGGCAGAAGGCTGAAGGGAGAAAGCCGCAAAGAGAACCAGCAGGGGGATTTTACAGGAAAACGAATAATGCCGGGGGTATTGAAGGCGGAATGAGCAATGGCATGCCGATCCTTGTGAGGGCTGCCATGAAACCAATCCCCACGCTGAGAAGTCCCCTTGCATCGGTAGACATTCATTCAAAGAAGAAGTTCGAGGCCGCATATGAGAGATCAGACGTATGTGCTGTGCCTGCTGCATCCGTCATAGGGGAGGCGGTCGCGTCTCTGGTGATTGCCGACAGTTTTCTCGATAAATTCGGCGGAGACAGCATGGGAGAGCTTGAGAGGAATTATAAGGGTTATTTGAAACAGATACGGGAATTTTGAAAACAGGATTCGAGGGGTCCAGTGTTTAACTGAAAATTGTCATTCTGTTACTCGACCCCTTGACCCCTTTATAGATCAAGTATGAAAATCGTATTAACAGGATTTATGGGAACAGGGAAGACATCTGTAGGCATGGCGCTGAGCCGGAAGCTCGGATACCGGTTTGTAGATACCGACACCCTTATTGAAGAACGTGAAAATATGCCCGTTTCCCTTATATTCAAGAAAAAAGGCGAAGACTATTTCAGACAACGGGAGCAGGGTATAGTGCAGGAGGTGTCTCTTTCTGAAAATATTGTAATTGCAACGGGCGGCGGTGTTATTAAACATAAAAATAATGTTGCGAACCTCGGCAGGCGCGGCATTATCATATGGTTGAAGGCGGATCCTGAAATTATTCTCAAAAGGGTCATGCTTGAAGGAGGCAAGAGGCCGCTGCTTGATGTTGATGAACCGCTTAAAGAAATTAACAAATTGCTTGATGAAAGGTTGCCGCTGTATAAACAGGCAGACACCTCGGTTGACACCAATTACATCACCCCTGAAGAGACAGCCCAGGAGATTATTGATTGCCTCTGCCTTGATTCGCCGGACGTTACGGTTGATCTTAAGGAGAGGAGCTATCACATTGTTATCGGCAGTAAAATCCTTCAGAAACTCGGCCTCAGGCTCAAAGAGTTCAGACCGACAAAAGTTGGAATTATCAGCAATAAAACAATCTTTCCCCTGTACCGCGATATCATCCTTACATCATTGAGTGAGTATCATATCGACCCTGAGGTCATGCTTATACCCGATGGTGAGGAATACAAGGATATGTTGTGGACCTATCACCTGGCGGGCGAACTGCTGAGGGCAAAATTTGACAGGAACTCACTCATCATCGCATTAGGCGGGGGTGTTATAGGCGATATTGCCGGTTTTGTGGCGGCAACATATATGAGGGGAATCCGGTTTATTCAGGTCCCGACAACTCTCCTTGCGCAGGTAGACAGCTCAGTCGGCGGCAAGACAGGCGTAAATCATCCGCTGGGGAAAAACATGATAGGTTCGTTTTACCAGCCTTCGCTTGTCTTCATAGATATTGATACACTACGGACGCTGCCAAAAAAGGAATTTTATGCGGGAATGGCAGAGATAATAAAATACGGGATCATATCAGACGGGGAACTCTTCGATTATCTGAAAA
>JBFKMY010000363.1:0-2679 GCA_041629615.1 Thermodesulfovibrionia bacterium
AAAAAGGAATGCAAATATGGAAGCCTCAAGTCCGCGGTTTTTAAAGAAGAAAAGTTTGTAAGGGATTTTTCGCTTGTATATAAGAAATCCAAGGAGCCATCTCATACGATTGAACAGTTTATGGGGTTCCTGAGACGCTATCCTTACAACAAACTTTTAAACGCCTGATATCCCCGCCATTACGTTTCTGATTTGCCTGTGGATTGCCCGGAAAAACGCTTCGGTTACCCGCTTGTTTTAAGAGAATGAATATACGCAAGCGTACTTAATTCATGAAAGAGATCCCCTATTTTCTTTTTTTCCATGGTTGATACCGTGAATGAATAGACAATCTCGTCATTTACATGATTTTTTTCGTAATTTGTAGAGTGAATGCGGATTTTGTGTTTTGCAAAGACGGACTGCAGTGCTTCTTCCGAGTTCCCGGAAGAGGGGGTTGAAATGATAATTTTTCTGTAGCGCATGGTCGTTATTTTTTTCTCGACGATTCTTAATACCATAAGAGCGATGATTGTTATGCCCGCGGTGAAGAGCCCTTCAAAATAAAGACCTCCTCCAATAGCCAGGCCGATCGCTGAAACAATCCATATAGACGCCGCGGTTGTCAACCCTCTTACCGCATACCCGCTTTTGATGATAACACCGGACCCCAAAAAACCTATGCCAATCAGCGCACCGGCAGATATCCTTGCCGGGTCAATGCGGAGTGATGCATCTACGTTATGTATATAGAAGTGATAGTTTTCTGACACAATCATAATCAGCACTGCGGCCACACAGACAATTAACTGTGTCCTGAAGCCGGCTGCCCTGCCGTGAACTTCTCTCTCAAACCCGATAACTCCGCCAATTGCTGCTCCCAGCAGAAGACGAATGACAATTTCCTCAGGTGGAATCATGATGAATAATTGTATAAGAAAGGGGTCAAGGGGTCAAGGGGTCAAGGATGGTAAGGGGTGAGGGGATAAAGGTGGAGCGGAACGGCGGGTCTCTTCTCGCGATTTTGATAAGCTTATCCTTTGTGGTAAACTAGGGCGTATTTTTATAAACATGTATTTATCAAAAGTGAGAGGAGAGAAAAATTGAGGATTGAAAAGGACACACTCGGGAACGTAAAACTTTCTGACAATGTATATTACGGGGCGCAGACAAAAAGGGCAGTCAACAATTTTCCCATAAGCGGGCTAAATCTTCCGCGTGGATTTATCCGGGCGCAGGGGGTAGTAAAACTGGCTGCTGCGAGGGCAAACAGCGGTCTTGGAGTGCTCGGTAAAAAAACGGCCAGGGCAATTGAAAAGGCCTCAATGGAAGTCATAACGGGCAAACACGACAAGCATTTTGTTGTTGATATATATCAGGCAGGTGCGGGCACGTCCCAGAATATGAATGCAAACGAGATCATCGCAAACAGGGCCATCGAGATGCTCGGGGGAGAAAAAGGCGATTACAGCATTGTCAATCCAAATGACCATGTCAATATGGCCCAGTCGACCAATGATACTATTCCCACCTCTCTCTACATTTCATCCTATGAAGCAGTAAGAGATGATTTGGTCCCTGCACTTAAGGGATTAAAGACTGCGCTGCAGTTAAAATCCCGGGCATTCGACAAAATTGTAAAGGCCGGGAGGACACACCTGCAGGATGCCGTTCCCATACGGCTCGGACAGGAGTTCGGTGGATATGCAGAGTCGGTCAATAATGATCTGACCCGGGTCCGCACAGCTACCCGGTCGCTGCTCAATTTACCCATTGGAGGAAATGCCCTTGGTACGGGAATAAACGCACACCCCGGATTTAAAAAGAGTGTGATACGGGAGATAAAAAAGATTACAGGGGTTCACTTTAAAGGCAGCAGGAATCTGTTTGAAGGAATCCAGAATATATACCCCGCACTTGAACTCAGTGCATCCTTGAGGGGAGTTGCCGTTACGCTCACGAAAATAGCCAATGACCTCCGTTTATTAAGCTCGGGTCCCCGTACAGGGTTTGCCGAGATCAGGCTTCCTGCAGTCCAGCCGGGCTCATCAATAATGCCGGGCAAGGTAAATCCGGTAATGGCAGAGATGCTTAATATGGTCTGTTACCAGGTTATGGGAAATGATACGGCCATTTCCTATGCAACCCAGGCATCACAGCTTGAGCTTAATGTGATGATGCCCATGATTGCATATAACCTTCTGTTTTCCATTCAAATATTATCAAACGGTATCACCGCGTTTACGCATAAGTGTGTTAAGGGGATTGAAGCAGACGCAAAAAAGTGCAATGATTATGCGGAGAACACCCTTGCCATGGCAACTGCCTTAAATCCTGTTATCGGGTATGCATCTGCTGCTGATGTCTCCAAGGAAGCATATAAGACGGGAAGGACCGCACGGCAGATTTCCGTTGAAAGGGGGATCCTCAGTGAAGAAAATGCACGTCGCATACTTGACCCCTCCAGGCTTACAGGACGTTAACCTGGTCTCAATATATTTTTCGTTGATTAATCTTTCTTAAAATGGTATTCTCGACTATCGGTCGTAATAGTTTCCTTGCGCGTGGTTTAATCCCTGAGTATTTACTTTTCATGCTGTAAAATGTAAAATAATATAACAGGATATAACTATTTAATATTTAAGTTTAAATATCATAATAATTATATAACAGCGTGTTGTCTGTCGTAATTGTTTACAT
>JBFKMY010000364.1:0-2663 GCA_041629615.1 Thermodesulfovibrionia bacterium
TGCATCGACAGGGCCAGAATAAGTGAATCAGGGTGGAGGGATAAAATGTCCTCAATAAGTTTAAGGCCGCTGCTGTTGCCCAGTGCGATGTCGACTATCACAATGTCAGGGTTGCAGTCATTAATGCCGTCAAGCGCCTCCGGAATATCTCCGGCTTCCCCGCACACAGTAAAGTCCTGCTGTTCATTTATCAGCTGCGAAAGACCATCGCGTATGATCGGGTGATCATCTACGATAAATACTTTATGCCTGGTCATTCCTCCTGCCGGTATATGCTGATTCACGATATCGTCTCCCTGCTGCATATCTCTTCTGTTTTATCACCGCATACGGCATCACCAATCTCAGCTCCTTGCCTTACTGCACTATCAGATACACTACAGACTACACGTGTTCCCTGCTGCCGGGAAGACTGGATATCCAGAGAGGCCCCGATCATGTTTGCCCGGTAATTCATGATCTTCAGCCCCATACCGTTTGTCCGGGTGCCTGCATCCTTCATTCCCGTTCCATTATCAGAGATCACCATAACAATGTGTCCATGCTCGTTATCAAGGGAGATGTCTATCTGGCCGGGCCTGCCGTGTTTCACTGCATTATTCACTGCCTCCTGCGCAATGCGGTACAAATGGATGACAACTGTTTCATCTTGCATGGCAACAGGCTCATTGCACCTGAACGTGCATGATAATTCAAACAATTTCCGGGTGTCATCCGCGAGTTCTTTTAAGGCAACCATAAGCCCCTCCTGCTCTGCCTTTACAGGCAGAAGTCCCTGGGTGAGGTGTCTGGCCTGTGCTTTTGCCTGCTCGGCCAGCATTGCAACTTCCGCTGCCTGTGCAGCATGTGCCGGAAGTTTCTTCTCTAACAGACTTTCCAGTGCCTGGCATTTAAAGGCGATCCCTGAGAGGAGCTGTCCCAGCCCGTCATGCAGGTCCTGTCCAATACGCTGGCGTTCCCTTTCTTCCATTTCAAGAAGCCTTTTTTCCATATGCCTGTGCTCGGTTATGTCTCTGAAAACCAGTTCACGCCTCGTATGATCACTGCCGGACGTTTGTCTCCCTCTTACCTCAACATGAATAAGAGACCTGTCCTTTTTTACTGCCGTATATCCGCACACCCCCTGATAATCCTCCTTTAAGTGCTGACGCACTAAACCCAGCGACTCAGGGGCAATATAATTCATTATACTTTTCCCGATGATCTCATATTGTCTATACCCGAGCATTTCCGCAAACTGGTGATTTGCATCAACGATCTTCTCTCCTTCTAAAATAGCGATGCCTTCAAACATGGCCTCGCATATCCCTCTTAACCGCTCCTCGCTCTGTTTAAGTACCTTGAGCACCTTCTGCCGGTTCACCAGCGACTGAATGTAGAACCCCATTACCGCTGCAATGAGAATTGCAAATAACCTCATCCATAATTCATGCACCTCAATCGTAAAGACTTCTCTGAAGAAATTCTGCTTGTGGAAAAAGACAACATGAATGGCAGCTTCGAGGGTCCAGATGGATATGAGTAAAACAATAAAAACCAGCCCTATCTTATAGTTATGCTTCAATCCCTTCCACCTCATAAGTGCACCAAATTAAGGTTTATCCTGAGAATCCATAAAAAACCTTCAATAATTATACAATAGTTATCCCTAATACATAAAATAATATATATATGCTGTACGAAATAATGATTATGCGTATGTATTAATCCTGGTAAAGACACGTGTATTCAAGGAGCTGTATAATTTAGTATGTCTCATAATGCGGAGAAACATGAAAACGCCTTTCAGGAATCTTCACCCTGCCCCTAATTTACCGATAAACGGGTATCTTCAATTGAATATTTCATCCCCGGCAGTGCATCCGTTGAAAACTTCCATCTATTCCTGGCAAAAGGCTACAGGCGCCTGGGCCGGATATTTTACCGGAACGTATGCACCACCTGTTCAGCCTGCATGCCAATGCGTCTCGAAACGACCAATTTTCAGAACAGCCGCAGCCATAAACGGACACTTAAGAAAAACCATGACGTTCAGATAATAACCCTTTCCCGCCCCCAGATAACCCCGGAGAAAGTGGTCCTTTATGACAGATACGTAAAATCAAAACACGGCGAAGACCAAGATAAAGAGATCGATAATGAAATAAACGTCCTCCTTAATATCCATTATGGTTATTCCCGTACGATTGAAATGGATTATTATCTGGGCGGCAGGCTCATCGGCGTCGGTATTGTTGATGAGGGCAAAGACGCCCTGTCCTCAAACTATTTTTATTATGACACTGACTTCCTTGACAGGAGACTGGGGATATTCAGTATCCTGCAGGAAGTTGAGCTCGCACAAAAACTCGGGAAAAAATATTACTACCTCGGATTTTACATCGAGGAAAACCCCAAGATGTCCTACAAGAAGTATTTTCGTCCCAATCAGATATTGGACAACGGGAAGTGGAGGGAGTTTCAAGAGGATGAAGATTTCCTGCTAGAAGGTTGAATTACAAAATGCATTATTTGTAATTTGAATCTGCACTTCAAAATAATCATAGCCTTGAATGCAAGTCGCCAATGATTATGATTGTTCATGTACAGTTCTCATCTAGAGGTTAGATGTTGCTACTACCTACTTATGAATAGAATTGGATGTTAACAGTAAATCTCGCTAA
>JBFKMY010000365.1:0-2659 GCA_041629615.1 Thermodesulfovibrionia bacterium
CAGGAATAAAGCAGCTGTCAGTTTTGACAGGTCTCCCCGCTTCCTTCTCACTGTTATCTTTTGTCACAAAAAACTTTATTTTGTCAGGAATGCTGCTAAATCAACATGGCGCGGATTATAGGGGACGTTTTGAACAGATGTATTGACCTGCCGGCCTGAATTATATACATAAATATATGATATACATTATATTGATGGAGGGATAACATGTCCATACGAATGATTATCAGGATTGAACCTGAAAAGAAGGAAAAACTTACCAGACTTGCCCGTCTGGAGGGAAAAACAACGAGCCAGAAAGTAAGGGAGCTGGTGGAAAATTATATACAGGAGCGGGACATCGGAGCATATATTGATGATCTCTGGGACAGAACGGGCGCAAAACTGACGGATGGCGGCGTAACAACGTCTGATATACAGCACGACTGACGGACCAGAGGCCGCACCCTCAGGAGGCAGGAGGAGTTATTCTTATGCCTACTGTTTGATGCGTTTATGAACTGCATCCCTCAGCATACTGACTGAAGGAACAGGTGCGAGCCGCCCGGACTCGTCTTTAAATACTCTTCAGGAGATCCCCGGGATTTCACCGGGCAGGATATCAACTTCATTAATCAGGACAGATGGCGATCCCATCAAACCTTTTCTTTTAGCCTCTTCTCCGGCAATTGTGTGAAAATGGATTTCCGGTTTGAGAGGGCTATCTGCCAGGGCTGCTCTCAGATTGTCCCTCAGTTGTTTCTCAGAACTGCATCCTTCAGATATGTAGCAGTCGATTTTCATGATTTATTTCCTGCTGACCTTATATACCCTGTACCTGCGTACAGAATCAGGTCTATTTTGTAATAATTTCTGTCTTTAATATAATAGAACATTAGAAACCAGTGACTCCGGGACCGGTAGTCTCTTCAGCAAAAGCTGTTTTTACCGCATCCACAAAGGTGATTTTTTCAACGGGTACATAGTGTTCTATGCTGTTGTCCCGGCAAATGACCTCGTTTTTCATCCCTTCGATAAGAGGATGGGCAATGCCTGAGGATATGGGTGTTACTAAATCCACCCAATATGCCGACAGGGCGGGTGTTACAAGCGGCACGTCGATGATTAATCTTTTTGCAAGTCCCCGTGCTTCAGCATACTTGTGCATCATCTGTTTATAGGTCATGATATCCGGACCGCCAATGTCGAAGGTCTTTCCCGCAGTCTCAGGATTCATCAGGCATCCTGCCAAATACTCAATGACATTTTTTACTGCAATGGGTTGTATGCGGGTATTGATCCATTTAGGGCAGATCATGACCGGCAGCCGCTCAACGAGATAGCGCAGCATTTCATAGGATGCTCCGCCCGTTCCTACTATAACAGCGGCACGGAGGACAGTTGCCGCTGCTTTACCTGAGGACAGGATTTCCGCTACTTCGGCCCTGCTCCGCAGGTGCTCTGACAAATCCTTGTCTTTTTCCCCCAGTCCCCCGAGGTAAATTACTCTCTTCAGGTCCTGACTATCAGCTGCACCGGTAAAGTGTTTTGCAGCTTCTTTATCTTTGTCTGCAAATTCGGTGTTCCTGGTGATACTCTTTCCTCCCATGGAATGCACAAGGTAGTATGCAGAATGAATGCCCTTCAATGCCGCCTTGAGCCCCTTTATCTGCATGAGGTCACCCTGAACAATCTCTATGTCCTTCCCTTCCTTCGCTAGAGAAGAGGCTTTTGCGGGATTTCGCACCAGCAGCCGCAGTTTGATATCTCTGCCTGCAAGCTCCCTGACAAGCCTTTTCCCGATAAAGCCCGTTGCCCCGAGTATCAGAACCCTGTCTTCTGCTTTTAATCCAAGGTCATCCATAGGGAAATCATATCACACTTAAATACTAAGGAGAAATTCCAAACAACAAATAACAAACAAATATCAATGTATAATGACCAAAGCTTCAAACTCCTAAAAATTACTCCTTATCATTATATTCAATTCCCATGCTGTTTACGGCCGTAACGTTCACTATATTTTTTCACATCAAACTTGCCTTTGCAGCCATTGTAGCTCATGTATCTGATCTTGCCGAAGACCCGCCTTTCATTCCATGCCCTGTCATGAACACCCCCGATGCTCCATGCGATCCCGACGTATCCGTTCGGGTCCCTGCCGTCGAGCTCATATCTGTCATTCAGATATATGGCGATTTCCATTGCGCGCTCCGGTGATTCTGTCCACTCCAGTATCTTCTTTGCCCAGTACATCCTCATATATCCGTGCATCTTCCCCCGCGTGACCATTTCCTGCTGGGCCGCGTTCCAGAGATCATCATGTGTTTCCCCCTGCTCGAACTGCTCCGGGGTATACAGGTATTCGCGCGGCTTCTTCCTGTGCTTATCAAGGGATGTTTTCGCCCATGAAGGAAATCCCTCAAATGAATCATACTGCTCATTATAGAAACAGAAGTTGTCCGAAAGCTCACGCCGCACAATAAGCTCCTCCAGAAAGGCATCTTTGTCCTTTTTCGGTGCATGAGAAGCCTGAACATCAAGGGCCGTCCGCTGGGCTGAAATATGCCCGAAATGCAGATAGGGGGAAAGGCCGGACTGGCCGTCAACCGCGGGATCATTGCGCTTTGTATCATAGGAGTGCAATTTATTCTCAACAAAGTTCTTAAGCACCTTTTTA
>JBFKMY010000366.1:0-2655 GCA_041629615.1 Thermodesulfovibrionia bacterium
AATGGCCTGGCAGGTCTGTTACAGGGCGAGAGAAAAGGGGCTTATTATCAGGCCTCTCGGGAGTGTGATTGTTCTCATGCCGCCGCTCAGCATGTCTCACCATGAACTGAAAAGCATGACACGGATTGTTGCCGAGTCCATAAAGGAAGTGACAGCGTTACGCATATAGAGGTTTTTCCCTTGTTAAGAAGAATACAATTCCGCTAAAATATCCCGGTAACACCCTTTTTTAATGGCTGCCGCTTGGAACGACTACAATGAAAATGCATGTCCTTTTACATTCAGATATTGACGATATTGAAGACTTAAGGGGACTCCTTTCGCAAGAAGAATTTCAAATACACAGTCTGTCAAAAAAAGAGGACATCTTCAGGGAAATTGCAAAGGGATACCTTGATATCATTTTTCTCGGTCAGTGCTGCAGTTCTTCTCATAAAGATATCATTCAGAGCATTACGAAGATCAAGGAACTGGATCCGCGCCTGGCAATTATCTGCATCGGGCCCGGAGAGAATCGTGAGATGGCCATTGAGATAATAAAACAGGGGGCAACTGCATGCTTCAACATGCCGCTCGATGGGACAGCAATGCTGGAGATGATAGACAGGATAAGGGACAAGGCGCAGCAGCGCAAGGAAATTTATGAGTATGAGAATGCCCTTCATGACAAGTATACGTTTTCCGATATGGTGAGCAAGAACCCCGGAATGATTGATATCTTCTCTCTTATAACACGGGTGGCGCCCTATTTCAGAAATATGCTCATAACGGGCGACACAGGGACCGGTAAGGAAGTCCTTGCGAGGGCCCTGCACAATTTAGGCCCTTCCTCACAGGAACCATTTATTGTGTGCAATTGCAGCGGGCTGGTGGAACATCTCATTGAAAGTGAATTGTTCGGCCATGTGAAAGGGGCATTTACCGGGGCTGTATCGAACAAGGCAGGGTTGTTTGAGGCAGCGGGCAATGGCACTATTGTCCTCGATGAGATTGGTGACATGCCCGTTAATTTCCAGCCCCATCTGTTACGGGTCCTTCAGGACGGGGAATTCAGGCGCGTTGGCAGTACGGAAACCATGAAGGCACGCTGCAGGGTAATCGCGTTGACGAACGCTGATCTTAAAGAGAAGATCAATCAGGGGCTCTTCAGGGAAGACCTTTATTTCAGGCTTGCGGTCATTAACATTGAACTGCCTTCATTGAGGGAACGTAAAGAGGACATTCCATTGCTGTGCCGTTATTTTCTCAAAAAATTCAGGGAAAAAATCGGAAAAAAAGTAGCGGGAATTTCCATGCCGGCCCAGCGCTGTCTCATGTCATATAACTGGCAGGGGAATATACGGGAGCTTGAAAACACAATAGAAAGGGCGATTCTGTTGACAACGGTAAACTTTATCAGGCCCCAGGACCTGCCTCCCTCTATACTTCACGGGCAAAAAGAGGATATAATAAATCATACCATCGATGAACTGGTGAAGAACCATATTGCAGGGGTACTCCGCACTACAAAGGGAAATAAAACGACTGCTGCCTCTATCCTCGGAATTAGCAGAAGGGCCCTGCAGAGAAAAATGGAAAAATATGGTTTGTAATCCCCCGTATTAAAAGGATATTGAGCAGTTCTCCGCTATGCTTACTTTCCCTTTAATGAATACGGAACTGAAGTTCTTTCAGGAACGGGCGTTTTCGCCCGGTTGTGTTAGAAGCGCGCATTTCATAATATCGTCCTCTGCTTAATAAATTAACTATATAAATCAAATTGTTATATGTAATGAATGGCTGAGGCTCCATTTACTTGGGAGTTTAATAGGTACCAAAAACGCCCGCCTTTTTGACAGCAAAACAAAAAACGCTTATTATTTAAAGCGTTATCAGCTGGCACGGAAATAGCTATTAGGGAATATAGGAGGTCGATATGAGAAAAGAAATTACTATAATTATATTAATCATTAGTCTGGTCTTGGCCGGGGCAGCCTTTGCAGGAACAGGCTCTTCGGTCTTAAACATCAGTACCCGGGTAATATCTGTATTTACATACAATGTCATTTACAGCGAGAGTGCTCTTATCATCACAAATAAAGATTTAGAGAAAGGATATATGGACATTCCCGGTGGACTCGTCCTTTCAGTAAAGACAAATTCAACAAACGGATATGTTTTGTGGGTTGCGCTGAATGATGCTCTTCTGAGCAATGTGAAGATATTCAGTGGAAATAATGCCTATAGTCTTTCCCGGTCCGGAGGCGAAGTACATATGCCATACCAGGGGAAAAAGTATTTTGAGAAAGCATTCAGCTTCAGGTTATATTTTTCAGCAAAAGTAAAACCCGGCACGTATGAATGGCCCCTGTCGATTATGGCAAGTGGAACATAAACCGGTACGGTCTTTAAATGCCAAAGCATACGGTAAGGGAATGCCCTATGTATAATCAGCAAGCATGCCTCCCATAATCCCCTACTATCTGATTTCACTATGATATAATGTAAGGCTTTCAGTGGAACATGCCACATTTTGATCACGAGGGGATCATTGCTCCATTCGCATGGCAGTGCTGTCCCATCCGGGAATTAGTATTAATTAAACTGAATAAATCAAATAATTATTAATATATTACACAACATAAGAATTGAGTTGATATGGACGTCGCTCGAGAT
>JBFKMY010000367.1:0-2652 GCA_041629615.1 Thermodesulfovibrionia bacterium
AGCTGGGTGGATATCGACAGTACCCCGTAATCCCCGCTCCCCGAAGAAGCCACGATTCTATTTGCTACCTCTTTTTGCATCAAAAGCGTCATGCCGGGCATGCGGTCTTTATACTCGAGAAATTTGAATATCAGAGGTGTTGTGATGTTGTAAGGAATATTTGCCACTACTTTAAATGTCCCCTTGATCGTATCGTAGGGGAACTTCAGCGCATCGGCATTGACTATTTCGACATTATTTTTTTCAGCGAGATTCTCTCTGAGCCGGGCTATGAGCTTCTTGTCAAACTCGATTGCAATTACTTTTTTTGCCGTATCTGAAAGGAGCGCTGTCAGCGGCCCGAGCCCGGGGCCGACTTCGATAACCGTATCATTCCGCGTTATATTGCCGCAGGAGATGATTTTCCTGAGGATGTTTTTATCAAATAAAAAATGCTGTCCGAACGGTTTTTTCATTTTTCAACACACTGTGCCTTTGCGCCTCGGCCTCTTTGCCCGTTCCCTTCTAAACTTCGCATATGCTGCCCGTATGAGTAAACAAGACATAAGATTCTACCTGATCCGTATTGAATAATTGCTGAACGGCCTGCCGGTATATATTCAGCTGAACAGCATACTTTTTTAATAAGTATGAAATCTCCTCCTCTTTTACAGGGAATGTCTTGTAATCATATATTTTGTACACGCCTTTTTCGACGGTTATCCGGTCAATCCTGCCGGAATATACAACATCATCTGTCCCCAGCACAAAGGGCAGTTCGGTATAAGACCCCTCTCTGGGCATTATGATATCCTGCCATATCCCCTTCTCTTTAAGCAGTGCCACATCTTTTTCGATAACCGCTAATTTCTCTTCTTTCATCTCATGAAAGAACCCCGATGATTCCAGCAGTTTTGCTGCCCTGTACGGTATGTCCCGGTCCTGGACAGTTCCTTTTGAGACGCCCTCCAGAATCCGGTGGATAATGTCGCCCATGACCGCCCAGTCGTTACCGTGCCGCCGCCTGATTTCCACGGTTTCCGTAACCGCTTTCCACGGGGCCTGTTTCCAGGCGGGCAGCGGGATAACATGTGCCGGGGGCATAGCGTGAACAGCCGGCTCATGCCCGGGGGCCTGTTCGTACCACATCTGCACATCCTTGTCCGTATGCACCGAAAACCCGGGCAATGCCGCATCAACAGTATAAGCGGCGCCTTCCTTTGCGAGTCCCAGGCCCTGCTTAAGATACGACAGGAAATTATGATCACTGCTGCTCCATCGCCCCAGAAGGATAAGCGCTTCTTCTGCCCTCGTTACTGTTACATAAAATAATCTTTTCTGCTCTTCCTCTTCTTTTGCCTGATGAAGCAGGAAATCGTCGTCCTGCCTGCGGATCGAGGGTTCCGGTTCTGACTTGAAGTAGAATGCCCCCTCTTTTTCATAGACCAGATTTTCCCCTGTTTTAAATGAAAAGGGCTCCTCAATGCCGGGAACGAACACGATAGGGAACTCGAGTCCCTTTGATGAATGTATGGTAATGATTTTGACTGCATCCATCCCTTCGGTGTTCACATTGGCCTTCGGTTCTTCATTTTTATCAACAGTCCTTTCAAGGAAATCCCTGATTTTGATAAGCGACTTCCCGCCGGACTCAAGGTCCTCGATTATTTTAATGAATTTCTTCACATTGGCCCTGCTCTGTGCTGTGTGGAAATGTATCCAGGCTTTGGTCCGGACCATGGCCTGTTCAATCAGCTCAGCAACCATTGTGTGCTGCTTCCGGGCGAGCCACTCCTGAAGAAGGGTGCAGGGGAGGGGAGATTCTTTCTCTGCGGCAGGGCCGGCTTCTGTAATGCCGTTCCTCATTTTTTCGTACAGGCTGCCGCCTTCGTTGTTCAGCAGGTTGAGGATATCGTATTCCTCCATATGAAAAAGCGGGCTTTTCAGAAGGACGTAAAGACTGTAATCATCTGCGGGGTTGGAGAGGAAGAATACAAACGCCCTGAGCATGGCAACTTCCGGCTCCTGATAAAATCCTACTCCCTTCACGGCAACATACGGGATCCTGTATCTTCTCAATGCTTCCTCATATATCTTCAGGTGGGTCCTTTTTCTCAGAAGGACAGCCATATCCATATATGTACACAGTCTCTGCTGCTGTGCGGCTCTGTCGTTTATATGATAGCTGCCGGCAAGTCCTTTTATTCTCCGGGCCAGGACATCCGCCTCCTTATGTTTTGCATCAGCGGTAATGTCATCCTCATTATCCGTAAGGATGAGTTCTACACGTCCCTGTCCCGGCTCACCTGTCCTGTTAGCATTGAATGTAGTGTACCGCGTTTTCCACGGGAAGGACTTTTCCCCCGACTCCATGATCTTTGAGAACACCTGGTTGGTGAACTCGATAATGGCAGGCAGGCTCCGGTAATTGTCCCTCACTTCTTCATAGCAGAACTCCTCTCCCAGCCATGTCCGGAGTTTGTCCCGCGCCCTGCTGAAGATCTCTACATTGGCTCCCCTGAAGTAATAAATGGACTGCTTTTCATCACCGACGAAAAAAACAGTGGGCCGAGTCCCTTCTTCCCGTTTTGCACCCAGCCCGGAACGCCACTCTTCGGTCAACGCATCGATAATCTGCCACTGAAACGTGTTTGTGTCCTGGAATTCATCCAC
>JBFKMY010000368.1:0-2646 GCA_041629615.1 Thermodesulfovibrionia bacterium
ACCTTCCATCTTCCCTGCGATAATAGCCCCCTTCTCCTGTAGCACGCCGAACTTCCGACACAACCTCGTCCCCGACTTCATAGCTGCATCCCCGTATACTGGGTCCAAGGGCAATCAATAGATCTTCCGGCTGATAGGAAAAATGATCGCTCATGAGACGTATTGTTTTTTTCAAAATCTCCTTTGCCGTACCCCTCCATCCGGCATGCACCGCTCCGATGACACCCTTATTCCTGTCATATAAAAGAACAGGCACGCAGTCGGCGACTACGACCCCGATAAATAATTGTTCTCTGTCAGTAATTACTGCATCTGCAATTACAGGTTCAAGCTCTGTCTCCAGCACATGTATTTCACTGGTATGTTTCTGAATCGGCAGATAAATACTTTCTTCGGAAATATTATATTTTCCGGCAAGGGCATCGGGAAGATCTTCATTGCCGCCGGCAAAACCCCTTGTGGTAAAGAAAGCCTTTATGCCCGAAATATTCATATTAGGAGGTTCTATGATCATGATAATTGACCCGCATATTTATCCTGTATAAAAAAGAGTCGGTATACAATACCTGAAATAGCCCTTACTCACATCTCTTTCTCATCAAAATATAATCTAAACGTCACAGAACACAATAACTTTTCCCCTCCTTTACAAGGAGGGGTTGGGGAGGTAGTGGTTAATTATTTATCTTCCTTATTGTTGTCTTTATCCTTCTTTTTATCGGAATAACTGATTTACCACTACCCCTCTTAATCTCCCCTTATAAAGGGGAGAAAAATGAAGACCTGCAGCAATCTGAGGGATATTAATTCCAAAGATCAAATAAGTAACTTGCCTTACTTAAACTCTCTCTTCCACGATGACCCTGAATATCTTTCATAACTTTCGGTATCACACTGAGGATATCGGAAGCAATGAGTGACATCTGCCCCTTTGTTTCTGCAGCAATGTCACCGGCAAGACCGTGGATAAAGACACCGATGCCTGATGCATCTCCGGGAGAAAGGCCCTGCGCCAGAAAGGCGGCGATCATGCCTGTCAGCACATCACCTGTGCCGGCAGTAGCCATTCCGGGGTTGCCGGATGAATTGATAAACACCCGTCCATCCGGCAGGGCAGTAACAGTGGGAGAGCCTTTCAGCACAAGACAGGTTCCGGTCTTTTTGGCAAACCTGAGAGCAACGCTGATCCTGTCCTTCTCTATTTCATCACGGCCGGCACCCCCTTCCTGACTCGATAAAAGCCTGGACATTTCACCGGGGTGAGGGGTAAGGATAATCGGCGCACGGCATTTCTTTAATACCCCGGTCCTGCCCGCTATCGCGTTCAGTCCGTCAGCGTCAAGGACCATCGGAGACGCAGACTCTTTCACGAGCCTGATTACCAGCTTTGACAACTCTCTATCAACAGAAAGCCCGGGCCCTATTGCCAGGACATTCCCTCTTTTTTTCATAAAGCTCATAACCTCATCTGCCGCATCAAGAGAAAGGGTGCCGTTTCCCTTGTCAGGAAGGGGAAGGATCATTTCCTCCGTTACTCTCGACTGAAATGCATTCACGAGGGTCCCGGGAATACCGATGGTTACAAGACCGGCCCCTGTCCGTAAGCATGCCTTTGCCGCCATCAACGCGGCCCCGGTCTTTCCTTTTGAACCTGCAACTATCAGGACATGTCCGTATGTCCCCTTGTGGGAATATCCAGGTCTCGGAGGGAGCAAGGGCAGGATGTCTTCCTTTTGAAGGAGGTTTATCCTGATTTTATCCGATTCAAGCAGCCGGCGGGGAAAGCCGATCTCTTCAACAAACAACTGTCCGGCATGCTCAGCGCCCGGAAAGAGATAATGGCCCCGCTTGGGAAGGCCGAATGTCACCGTGCACTTTGCCTTTATCGCACACCCCATTACCTGCCCTGTATCCGAAGAGATGCCCGACGGCATGTCCACGGAAATAACAGGAAAAGACATTCTGTTGACCTTCGATATGATATCAGAGAGGGGCGCTCTTACATCTTTGTTCAATCCAGTGCCCATCAGCGCGTCCACAATAAGGCTATTGCCCGGAGTCCGCAACGCTTGGCGAGCTAGGAAATAATGAACAGGCCGTATCCTGACGCCGAATTTTCGGGCCGCATCATAATTGATTTTCGCATCGCCTTTGAGGCTTCCCGGCCTGACCGCCAGGTAAACTTCAACTTCCGTCCCCTGATTATGCAGGATCCGGGCAATGACAAACCCGTCACCGCCATTATTCCCTCCGCCGCACAGCACGAGCACTTTGCGGTCAGGGTACAGATCATTTATTTTCGCAACGACGCTAAGCCCTGCCCTTTCCATAAGAACAGTTCCGGCAACCCCATATGTCTCTATGGTGGTCCGGTCTATCTGCTGCATCTCTTTGGCAGTTGCGATTTTCAGCATGCGCGGCTCTTGTTCGTTTCCCGCTTTTGATATTTTTTCTCCCATTAGATTAAAGTAATAAAAGAGGAATTATCAACCGGAATGTGTATCGTGTTTTGGTATAGTTTCGATATCCTGCAGAAAATAAACTGCCAAGACATGCAATAATTTTCAGCAGCTCTTCAATCGATTACAAGTTAAGGAGAATGTAATATGGCGAGAATCGGTATTTTGACCTGTTCCAATGCAACTC
>JBFKMY010000369.1:0-2625 GCA_041629615.1 Thermodesulfovibrionia bacterium
GGACCATAATTGGATGAAGCTGCATGGAGCGGCCAAAAAGATTTTTTTCTAATATCGCAGCATGATGCATTATGTCCTTTATTTCCAAAGGGTCTGATGTCCTGTCCGAAGAGACGACATGGGGAGCCGCTTTCTTTGAGAAGGTAGTGCTGACCATGTTCCGGATTAACAGGAGGACAGCGAATACAATAAAAACAGCAAGCAGATAGTTCGCAAAGCGGAATTTTATCAGTGAATTTTCAAGCATTTTATTTAGATTAAACCATTATTTTTTTACTGTCAACAAACGGGCAGGGGATTATATTTTTGCTTCTGTGAGCGCCTCTCCGCAGGGACATTTTCTTTCATGCGGGACCATCCTGAATGTTTCTTTCAGTAAGGACTTTATGTTTTCCGTTGAGGCCTTCATTGCCTCCATGACCTCCGATACCGTAAGCTTTCTTTTGCCTATTCCTGCAGCATAGTTTGCAACGACAGACAGCCCTGCATAACATATTTCCAGTTCCCTCGCAAGCGAGGCTTCAGGCATTCCCGTCATGCCCACCATATCACCGCCGAGTTTGCTAAAGCTCCTTATTTCCGATGCAGTCTCCAGCCTCGGGCCGTCTACTGCCACGTATGTGCCGCTGTTTTTTACGGGGATGCGGGCCCTTTTTCCCGCTTTCTGTATTATCTTCCGGAGTTCAGGACAGAAGGGGTCCGTAAAGTCAATATGCACGACACCTTCCTTTCCGTCATAGAAAGTGGATTTCCTGTTTCTCGTCATGTCCAGGACCTGGTCCAGTATAACGATATCTCCGGGTTGAAGCCCCTTTTTAATGCCCCCTACCGCGCTTATGGACAGAATCCTGTTAACGCCGAGTTTCCTGAATCCCCACATGTTCGCCCTGTAGTTGATAGCATGCGGAGGAATATGATGGCCCTTCCCGTGGCGGGGAAGAAAGATAACCTCTGTTTTGTCAACTTCCCCCAGCAGATAGTGGTCAGAGGGCCTGCCATAGGGGGTAGTCACTGCTTTTTTCTTATGTAAAATAAACCCTTTAATTTCATACAGACCGCTGCCGCCGATGACCCCTATTTTTGACATAACGTGCTCCTCCCTGTCTGCTAAAAAGTATATAAATATGTTGTATAATAACATTTCATCATTGATTAGAACATTATTATAGAGGATACTGTAAAGGATAAAAGGGTCTTTGAGAAAACAGTATGCATGTCATAATGCAGAGTTTTTTAAATAAAATATGTAAAATGATATATCCCTGATCCTGGATGTAACAGTTCTGGTTTCTGCGTGTAGTAGGTATTCTCATCCCTTATAAGAGAAAAATGAAAAACATATCCGATGACCGTATTTCTGCAATTATCAGGAAGGCACTGGCCAATGGCGGTGATTACGCCGATGTTTACATAGAGCGGGAAAGACCGCTGTCTATCCAGCTGGAAGATGACAAAATAGAAAAGCTTGTTTCAGGAGTTGATTATGGCATTGGGATCAGGGTGATCTTCGGCGATAAATCTGCCTATGCCTACAGCAATGATTTTTCTGAGGCCTCGCTTTTTGCCATTGCCGAAGCTGTCAGCAGGGCGGTCAGGGAGGGCAGGAAAGGGGAACTGACGCTTGATTTCAGAAACCTTAAGCCATCGGTTGATTTTCATATAAAACATAATCCCGACGATATTGCGATAAAGAAAAAAATAGCACTCGTTGAAAACGCAAACAGGGCTGCACGGGGAGTCAGTTCCAGGATTAAACAGGTGTCCGTAATGTACAGGGATTCCATCCAGAATATCCATATTGCCTCCTCAGACGGAACTATTGCAGAAGACGAACGCATCTATACGCTTGCCCTTATACAGGTTATTGCAGCGGACGGTGATGTCCTGCAGACCGCATATGAACCCGTCGGGGGATTTGCGGGGTTTGAACTGTTTGAGGAAGAACCCTTTGAAGAGATTGCCAGAGGGGCAGCACAGAAGGCGATACGTCTGTTAAGTGCCCGGAAGGCACCCGGAGGAAGAATGCCGGTAATAATCTCCGCAGAATCAGGGGGCACAATGATTCATGAAGCTATCGGGCATGGATTGGAGGCTGATCTGGTGCAGCAGGGCCTGTCCGTATATGCGGGCCGGATCGGAGAGCAGATTGCATCACCGCTGGTTACCATTATTGATGATTCGACGCTGCCTAACAAACGGGGTTCATTCAGATTTGATGATGAAGGGGTAATGGCACAAAAAACTGTGCTGGTAGAAAAAGGTGTATTAAGGGGATATATGTATGACAGGCTGACTGCCATGAAAGATGGTGTATCTTCGACCGGAAACGGCAGGCGGCAGTCCTACCGGGACAGACCGATCCCGAGAATGAGCAATACCTTTATTGCCTCCGGAGAAGAAGACCCTGACCAGATAATACAGTCTGTTGATCATGGACTGTTTGTAAAAAAAATGGGAGGAGGACAGGTCAATACGGTAACGGGAGAATTCGTTTTTGAAGTTTCTGAGGGCTATCTGATAAATAAAGGCCAGGCTGGGGAGCTTGTAAGAGGAGCTACACTTATCGGAAATGGCCCCGAAGTCCTGAAATCAATTGACAGGGTGGGAAATGACATCGGATTTGCC
>JBFKMY010000370.1:0-2619 GCA_041629615.1 Thermodesulfovibrionia bacterium
ACCGTGCTTATTGCACAGGAATTTGGCGTGGATAATGAGAAACTGCTCCATATAAAAAGGGGGGCACTTTTGCATGACATCGGCAAGATGGGCATTCCTGACAGTATATTGCTCAAGCCCGGTGCGCTGACAGATGAAGAGTGGGAGCTCATGAAACGACATCCGGAGCTTGCATTTGATATGCTCTCTAAAATAAGGTATCTGGAGCCTGCCCTTGAAATACCGTACTATCATCACGAAAAGTGGGACGGAACGGGATATCCCGATGGGATACAGGGGAAGGACATCCCCCTTTCGGCAAGGATATTTGCAGTTGTTGATGTATGGGATGCATTACGGTCAGACCGCCCCTACAGACCTGCATGGTCTACGGAGAAGGCGCTCGAGCATATTTATTCCCAGTCCGGGACACACTTTGATCCTGAAGTCGTAGAAGTATTCTTTCGTGTGGTATCAAAAGCGGAGTATGATGAGCGCGTTGTCCGATGAATTGCTTTGAAGCTCTCTGCGCATTTTTGCTATTGTGTCGCGTCAACTTTGATCTGTTGCGTATTCTTGAATGACATACCCGGGCGTAAAACGCCTCGGGAATCCTTTTGCAATAAGATTCCGGACCAGCCTGCCGCCTGCCTGCCGGCACTCAGAGAAGGCAAACCAGAATGAAAAGCAGGCTTAACATGAGCTGATGTGTTATCATTCTGTTTCACTATCCCCTGAGGTTCGCCATGTATATGGCTTCATTTCCTTTGATTATATCACAGGTTCTTCAGGGAACAGGGAATGCAGAGGGACCACGAACAATTTTTTCATGGTATAATTAAGTCTCTTTTTTTATCTTTAATGGCTGCCGGGGCTTCCCGGCAGACACTATTGCATTGACGAAAAGGATTTACATAAAAAGCATACTGCTTACAGTGCTGGTCATCTCTCTCGTCTGCTCACAAATATTCTGGGACGCAGCTTCTTTCTTCAGGCCCGGACACATACGGGAGTGGCTGGAAGGAGCAGGGAACATGGCACCCGTGCTCTACATGCTTCTGATGACCGCAGCGGTGATAGTCAGCCCGATTCCGAGTCTGCCCCTTGACTTAGCTGCGGGTGCGTACTTCGGACCTCTCCAGGGAACCATATATTCAGTTGCTGGCGCAATGATCGGCGCGGTCCTCAGTTTTATTATTGCACGCGTTCTTGGACGTGAACTGATAGAACGATTTCTGGGAGGGCATATCAACTTTTGTGAACACTGCTCGGACAGACTATTGACCAGAATAGTTTTTTTCTCACGCCTCCTTCCGGTTGTTTCCTTTGATGTGATCAGTTACGGTGCAGGACTGACAAAGATGTCCCTGAAGAAATTCAGTGCAGCGACATTTTTCGGAATGATACCCCTTACATTTCTTTACAATTATTCCGGTTCAGTACTTGTCTTCAGCAGAGGACTGACGTTTGTTGCCGGACTTATCATGGTGGCACTTTTTTTCGTGATACCCCGGTGGCTCGAACGAAGGAAGTTCCTGAATGGCATGACCCATGAATGACGGATAAAGGGAGCGCTGAATACGGAACGATTCCGGGAGGGAAGCCAACCGGCTAATCCTGGCCATACTTCCTGAAAGTATCCGTAAACTTTTCGAGTGAACTTTTCAGGCTGTCACTCAGTTCAATGAATTTCAGGCCTGCCTCATAGGGGAATGTACTGTCCTTCCCGGATTCAGGTCTTTTCCCGGATGACCATGCTACTCTCGCGGTAAGCGTTATTTCCTGATGGTCACTGGGAGATATACTGATCCTGTACATATTGTTTACTATGAGAGGTTTCGGGGAAAGGAGATGAACACCTCCCATGCTGATGGTCTTTATTCTTACCTTGCCTGTTAAATCAAGTTCTGCCCAGCAGTTGTCGCCTGTCCTGAAGCGTTTGTATATGCGCCGTTCAAACTTTTCTCCATTTAACAGGGGAGGCATGTCTTTTTCTATTTTATGGAGCCGTTTGTCTTCATACATTAACGTGTCGGCCCTGTGAAGAAGATCATCAATCGAGCAGGGACGTTCCGGATTGTAGCTTGAAATTCCAATGCTCAACTGCAGCTTGTATTTCCGCCCTTCTTTTTCATTATGGTACTGTAAGTTATTTTGAATATGGCTGATTATGACTTTTTCAATATCAGGCTCTGTTGTATCGGTTAACAGGACAGCAAACTCATCTCCCCCGATACGGGCGATAATATCTGCTTCACGCAGCGATTTCCTGAATATATGTGCAATATCTTTTAAGGCCCGGTCACCTTCCTTATGCCCTAATTCATCATTAATATTTTTCATGCCGTCAAGGTCCAGATAGAGCAGGGTAATAACACTTTTATGGCGGTCTGCCAGTTTGCACTGCTGCTCGGCCAGCGCAAAGAAACCGCGCCTGTTGAAAAGCCCGGTCAATTCATCGGTTATTGCTGCTGATTGAAACTGGTCTTCCATTTGTTTCCGCCCAATCCCCATTGCGATTATGTGTGCTACCGAAGCAAGCGCCCTCAAGGTGATTTCTGACAGGATGGTGCGGGAGAACAGGGCCATCACGCCCTTTAATCTTCCTTCCAGAACAAGCGGGTGTCCGGCAAAGGCGAC
>JBFKMY010000371.1:0-2613 GCA_041629615.1 Thermodesulfovibrionia bacterium
AAGAACCCCGGTTTCCCTCAAAATGACACTGACCCTGTTGTCTGTGTCAGCTGGAATGATACACTCCATTACGTTCAGTGGCTCAACGCGAAGGAAGACAGGAAATACCGCCTGCTGACCGAGGCTGAGTGGGAGTATGCAGCGAGGAGCAGGGGGAAGAAATATCAGTACAGCTGGGGAACGGGGACGCCGTCGGGTAATGTAGCTGACGAAACAGCACAGAAGGAACTGACAGGACTGACCATCTGGGAGGGCTATCTCGATGGTTATGCCTATACAGCGCCAGTCGGAAGTTTCAGGCCGAATGACCTTGGTGTCCACGATATGTCGGGCAATGTGTATGAGTGGGTAAACGACTGGTATGTGAAAGACTATTACCGGATTAGCCCGAGGGACAATCCCCGCGGAGGGGAAAAGGGGATCTATAAGCTGCTCCGTGGAGGGGCATGGGATCTCCAACCTGATACTGCCCGGACAACGAGCCGGTACTGGAACGTGGCAGGAGCACGGGCCGCATGCATGGGATTCCGCATAGCACACTCCGTTAACGAGAACTTATCTCAATATCACCGGTTTTCATCACCAGGATTTCTGTTGTCATTCCCTGGTTCTTTCGACCTTCGCTGACCGGATCAAAAGACTGCCGGAATGACAGGGATGTACAGAAATGGTCCTTTTAAATATTCTCTGCAAGATTTAGTGCATTACCTCGTCTATTAAGTTGAGGTTCAGAAAAATATGAAAGTGAATTACTTAATATTGATTATGCAAGAAAAGCTATCCTCTCTATCCTGCCAATACATCTCACCACATAGGGGCGGCCCTTGGGCCGCTCTGTCCTGTCTTTAATACTATTTCAGGTAAATGATCCATCTTGTTTACCAGTGCCTCTCTGTCAATGACAGAAATACGGACTTAAGGCATTAGCCCATTGCATCGATAAAAGTTAAAAGACAAGAGAGGAGGGAGTGCAATGAAAATATTCATGAGAACCTGTGCCGTGGTCTTTTTTGTTTTGCTCATTTCATCGGGATGCAGTCAGGTCCAGGTTCCTGAATATCCGGGTGCAATAGAGGACCAGGAAATTAAAGCACAATTTATTGGGATTACCTTTGGAAAGGTCAAAAGGATGATAACAGAGGATCCTTACGACAGGGTGTTTTCCTATTACACCGATCTGCTGGCAGCTCATGATCCCGAAATCATCTCTCATGCACTGGAAGACGGACGTCAGGGTGCCATAACAATTACAAAGAGCGGGAAACATTCTGTAACGGTTGTTGTGCAGGAGTTCAAAAAGGAAGGAAAGGTTGGAATTTCATATATGAACTGAGGAGGTTCAGGGATTCGATAGATCAGCTTCCTTCCATGCTTTTCAAAATCACATCAGTGAGTTTGTAGCTGTTTTCAATACAGTCATTAATTCCGATGCCTTTGTATGCGTTGCCCGTCAGGTAGAGGCCGGAATGGGTCTTCAGTGCCTCATCAAGTCTCTCCAGTATTACGCTGTGTCCAAGAAGATACTGGGGAATTGCTCTGTTCCAGCGGTATACTTTTACCATTTCAGGATCAGATTTAAGGCCGAGGACAGGCTTAAGCTCATCAAATACAGTCTGAATAATTTTTTCATCATCGTAGGACTCTATTTCCGGCATCTTGGCCCCTCCGATCATTGTACGCAGGAGGGCGTGACCTTCAGATGCACGGTTCGGAAAGATGCTTGAGTCCCAGAGCGTGCCGAGGATCTTCCGTTTTTCTATATGAGGAACGAGGAATCCGAAACCACTCAGCGAGTGTGCCACCTGCTCTTTCCGATACCCGAAGCAGACGACAGATACATGTGGATAAGGGATGGCAGAGAGGTGTTCGAATATTTCATGATCAAAGTCCTTGATTATCGCTGCTGCTGCATATGCAGGTGTAGCCAGCACAACTATGTCCGCATCAACAGCACCTTGTGTGGTATGCAGTTGATATGAGCCGTTTTTCCCTGTTATTCCTTCTGCTGTTATCCCGGTTTTGAGCCGGTCTCCGAGCTGCTGAGCCAGGGCATCGGTGATTGTCTGGGCACCGTTAAAAAATGAAGTGAGCGTTCCCCCCGGCGCCGCTGAAACCTTCGTGTCTTCCCTGCTTTTGTTCCCGGCTGCTTCTGCTTTTCTCTGCTTTTTGATTTTAATCATTGCACGGATGAGGCTCCCGTATTCCTGCTCGAGCTCTTTAATGCGGGGAAAGCAGTTTTTGATGCTCATTGTGTAGGGGTCTCCTGCATAAATCCCCGAGCACATTGGATCGATGAGCTTGTCGAGTGCTTCCCTGCCAAGGCGCCGGACAATGAAGTCAGCGACAGTTTCATCCACAGGGCCTTTCGGAGCAATCAGTTCATAGAGTAGTCGAAATTTTCCGCCCCAGGAAAGCAGGTCTGACTTGAGAAATGATTGAGGAGACTCCGGCAGGGGATTGAGCGTGCTGTTCAGGAAGATGAACCTCTTCTTGGAATTTTCATTGCTCCTCAGGGGATCAATGTTGAGACTGCTGCATAACTCGAGGGTCCTCGGCTTGTTGTCGAGAAATCCGTTCGGGCCCTTTTCACACAGAAAACCGTTTGCCTGCTCT
>JBFKMY010000372.1:0-2567 GCA_041629615.1 Thermodesulfovibrionia bacterium
CGTTCGTAGCAACTACAAAAGCCCCTTGTTCCCCATTGGTTTGATTATACAACTGCCGCATGATCAACGGATAGGAATAGGCTTCCAGCACTGCAGCTTCATTGGTATTGTAGTTATTCTTGACCACCATCACTTTCACATTCCAGCTGATGCCGGTCACTCCCCGGGCATTATTTTATGCAGGCAACTGTTATTACAATCTTAAGGAATTTGACAATGCAATAAAAGAATACCGCAGGTTCACGGAGAGATTCAGCAGTGATACAGGGTTACTCCCTCTTGTATATCAAAAACTTGCCTCCGCCTATTTTGCGACAAATCAAAATGATAAGGCGCTGGATACCCTGGGAGAACTGGCAAAGGTTGATAAGGGCATATTTAAAGATACGGCGCTCATGCTTGAAGCGGGATATTATGAACGTTCCGGAGAACAGGAAAAGGCGCTGGAGAAGTACAGGGAAATTATGGCTGATTTTCCCCTCTCACCCTGGAGTGCCGACGCCAGGGCAAAAGTCCCCGCTGAAGAAGGAGCAGAGGCCGGGCCGTCACCGGAAACTCTTTCTGATGAAATGAACACGGGAATGGAAGAAGAAGTAAGCCGCGAATCAGACAATGTTGCCATCCCGGAAGAGCAGGGAAAAGAACCTGCGCCCTGATTCTATTTTTTTAAACGATCTGTCTGCAGTATCTTCTCCCAGTTAGTTTTGAGAGGGATGAGGATCTTCCTGCCTGCAATGATGACTGCCCTGGCCCCGAGCCCGTTCATTTCAATGATTGCCGCAATCGTGGCGCCGAGATGCTTTGCAATTTTCTCCACTGTATCACCGCTTTTAACAGTATAGAGATTAATGTAATAGGATTCATGGCCTTTTGTCTTTTCCAGGTTTTTCATAAATTGCTTTTTTGTCCCCCTCGGGATTCTTACTGTATAGGATGAGACATTGGGCGGTGTGCACAGCCGCCGTAATTCAGGATTTAAATCTTTGATGTCCTCTGTCCTGACGCCCGTAAATCTGGCGATGACCGTCAGGTCCATGGGACTGTCAATCGTCACTTCGTCATACTCAAATGGCTTATGATACTCAAGCTGACTGAAGCCGAACGTTTCAGGGTCCATGGCGATCGCAGTGGCGGCTATATAGGACGGGACATAGTTTCTGGTTTCCTGTGTCAGGAGGCGCGTCTTGCGAAGGGTCCAGAAATCTTTCCTGTCAATGTGTTTCAGCGCCATGCCGATTCTGGCTTCACCGGCATTATATGCTGCCAGCGCAAGGTTCCAGGACCTGAACCTCCCATGAAGATATTTAAGATACGAGGCAGCAGCCCAGGTTGACTTGACGGGATCACGTCTTTCGTCAACCCACCAGTCCATTTTCAGGTCCAGGGTGTTTGCTGTTGCAGGCATGAACTGCCAGGGGCCTGCGGCCCTGCTTCTGGAATATGCATAGGGGTTAAACTCGCTTTCAATAAGGGGAAGAAAAACAAGTTCCCGGGGCAAACCCTCTTCGGAAAAAATATCGGACATTGTGCCGATGTACCTCCCGGAGCGCACGAGCCGCTCCTGGAAGCTGTATTTATGCGTGGAGAAAAGATGAAGGTTCCCCTGGACCGCGTTATTGAATCCGTACTTTTTATAGAGGACCTCAACAGCGTTCTTTTTCATTGCAGGGCCTTTGAGGAATTCAAGGGGATATTCGTCTAATGTATGATCAATTTTCGGGAGGGACAGGGTATTGCCAGATGACGCCATGTTACTTTTAGACGAAACTACATTAAGAAGCAATAGTGCGGAGAGCAGCGATTTTTTACTTTTTACCTTCAGTTCTCTGCCCGGGTCTTTCGCCTGTTTTTGCAATTCTTGTGTAATTTCAGCAGAAAGAGCAGGGACGGTGGTGAAGCACATCATGAGCATTAAAAGAGCTATGTGAAGACGATAGATCATATTTCTATCTTAATTTACAGCTAACCGTCAAGATTCTTTACATTATAGCGGCATTTTAACTATTTTTCTTTAGGTATTTGAAAAAATATGCAATCGGATTAACGGGCATTGTAGCTTTTAACATCCTGTATTTCACTTTATCACAGAGCGGACATTTTTTCCTGTCCAGCCTGTTCACCCCTGTACATACTGTTTGCATTTTGTCCCGAAGCTGTTATAATTTTTCCAGTTTCATTAATACATAACAGTACAAGGAATAAGGGGGAAACATGAAAAGGGTTTTGGCACTCACAGGGATAATAATTCTGGGATTCATGAATGCAGCATATTCTGCTTCACACGATGAATACCAGGAAGGGGCACCTCTCTTTACTGTTGCACGGCTCGTTATTGCCGGAAGCGTTGAGAACAGGGAACCCGTTGGCATTGTGGACGCCTTTTCTTCAACAACAGAGAAGGTATACTGTTTTCTTGAGGCAAGGGACATAGCGGAAGATGAGATTCTAGATATGGATGCGCTCCGATGAAAAATAAGATCATCGTTGTCGGGGCCGGTGGACACTGCAGGGTTATTCTATCAATATTAAGTTATCATAAAAACCTTGATATCACAGGAATAGCGGAC
>JBFKMY010000373.1:0-2562 GCA_041629615.1 Thermodesulfovibrionia bacterium
CAACATCCTGGCGACCGACGGTAAGTACTTCATCAACCGTTCGATCACCAACTGTTTCACGCATCACCGCCTCGTTGATATCACGGAAGGTCTGCTCCGCATTTCTTACGCGAAACAGGAATTTGTACGGGTCATTGATGCGGAACTGCACAATCCATTCTACTTCAGCAGCATTCAGATCACCGGTAAGCATCAGTGATTCTTCCCGGTATTTCGTTGACGAATAGGTGGTCCTCACTCCCGGCGAGGCAGACCGGAAACCGAATTCAAGCTTCAATTGCCTCTCAACCGGCACTTTATACACCTGTTCAATACCAAAAGGCATTTTAAAATTCAATCCGGGATTAACGGTACGGGTGTATTTCCCGAAGCGTAACACGACGCCAACCTCCTCAGGCTCTATCGTAAACCACAGTGAAAAGAAAAACGCGAGAAGAACAATGACGATCACACCCGTGCTCAGGGCCTTAATATTCATTTTTGGCGGTTTAAAGTCTTTAAAATCCTTAAAATCAAAGGGCGGTCTCTGTTCCATGAAAATATCCTCCTTCTCCAGATATCTGACATAGTAATCTATAATGGAGCAAATTACAACTCTTTATAAAAAACCTCCGGACAATTCAACGTTTGCATTACCCGGTTCCGGACCGATCTGTTGCTGACTTCCCCGGATTTATTCTTTAATGCAGGTGATGTATTATAAGTCAGTTATAAGAGCGGAGGCAGTCATTGGCAAAAAATAAAATGTACTTATATGGTAAAAACTCCATTCTGGAACGACTGAAGGCCAATCCTGAAAGCATAGGGCAGGTTTTTATACAGGACAATTTCAGGGCGCCGCACATAATTGATGTAATAAAATCGAAAAAAATTCCATGGCGAATTGTGAGCGAAGAACAGCTGTTGAGGATCAAACGTGCGGACCGTTTGCAGGGAATTGTCGCCGAGGTAAAAAAATATGTATACACCCCCTTTTCGGAGATGCTTCACACATCGCTGGAAATGCATCGGTCCCTGATATTTCTGGACAGTCTGAATGATCCCCATAATCTGGGATCGATAATGCGGATCGCGGCATGTTTTGGTAATTTTGCCATTGTCATCCCCGAGCGCGGTGCCTGTGAAGTGACCGATGCAGTAATTCATGTCGCCTCAGGCGGAGAAAACTTTGTTCCCCTTTCCCGGGTCACCAATCTGTCAACCTCCCTGATCAAGGCCAAACAGGCCGGTTACTGGGCCGTCGGTACTGTTGTCAAAGGCGGTGAAAGTATTTACGACGTCACCCTCCCCTTTCCCCTCTGTCTCGTTCTTGGTACAGAAGGCAAAGGGATCAGGTATGGCATGGAAAAACATCTGGACATGAAAGTCTCTCTCCCCATGAAGGGCGCACCGCTCTCTTTTAATGTGGCCATGGCCTGCGCCATCTTTGCTCACGAAATTACAAAAGCGAGGAGGGGAACGGACTGACTGTCCTCACCTTTTATGGAGCGGCCTTTTCCGCATCTTTCACCATTAATCTTGTTACTGCGTTTGTAAAGGCAGCCGGGTCTTTCGGTTTCGAACCCTCCAGAAGAAGTGCCTGGTCATAAAGGAGCCTGATATATTCTTCAAGCACAACACTTTTCTGCTCCTTTTCAAAGAGTGTGCTCATGGCTTCAAATATGGGATGCCTCGGGTTGATTTCAAGAATACGCTTGTTCTGGGGAATGTTCTGCCCCATGGACTTGAGGAGCTGCTCCATTTGAGGGTCCATGTCCCCCTCATCGCCTACGAGACAGCAGGCAGTGTCTTTTAACCGGCCCGACAGCCTGACATCCTTGACATCATCCTTGAGCTGGTCCTTTATAAGTTCGATAATGGCCTTATATCTTTTCTGGGCATCCTTTTTTTCTTTCTCCCCGGTCTCGTCAAGGGTAATATCGCCTTTTATGGCCGATTTGAATTTCTTTCCCTTATACTCAAGTCCGCCTGCAATAAAGTCGTCAATTTCATCCAGCATGATCAGGACTTCATACCCCTTTTCCTTAAGCGCTTCAAGGTAGGGCGATTTCTTTACTTCATCGTATGTCGTCCCGGTAATGTAGTATATTTCTTCCTGGCCCTCCTTCATTGTGTCAACATATTCCTGAAGAGAAATATATGTTTCCGCAGGCTTATTCATCGCCTGATACAGAAGCAAATCGGAAATAGCCTCTTTTCTTGAAAAATCAAAATGAATACCCTCTTTTAAGACCCTGCCGAACTCCTTATAAAATAAAAGGTATTTTTCATATTCATCCTTTTTCATCTCTTTTAACGTATCCAGGACCTTCTTCGTTACATTCTTGTTTATTATTTCTACCTGCCGGTTGGCCTGCAGCATTTCCCGCGATACGTTCAGCGGCAGATCAGAAGAGTCAACAACGCCTTTTATAAAGCGGAGATATCTTGGGATCAATTGTTCGCAATGGTCCATGATCTGGACCCTTTTGACATAAAGTGTCGGGCCGATCTTATAGTCCTTATAGTAGATATCGAACGGTACATGGGACGGAATGTAGAGAAGTGCTGAAAATTCGGATG
>JBFKMY010000374.1:0-2496 GCA_041629615.1 Thermodesulfovibrionia bacterium
CCTCCTCGGGCCTGTCGGACGCATCGGCTTTGTTAAGGAACTGATCGTTACCATGTCGCTTACGCTGCGGCTTCTGCCCATTGTATATGATGAGGCCCTGGAATTGTACAGGGATATCAGGGACACGGAAGGTACAAGTCTGACAGGTAAAGTCAAACGCGCGGTTTCATTGTTGAGCCCGCTTTTTGAAAGGAGTTTAAAAAAGGCTCAGGAGATTTCGGATATGGGAGAACGTATTTGAGCATCGATTATGTGATTAAAGGGGGAATGATCGTTGACGGGTCCTCACCGGATGCTGTGCCGAAAAAGATGGATCTGCTAGTTGAAGGCGCACACATAAAAGATATTGGAAATTTTTCACATGTGAATGCCGGGAGAACTATCAAGGCGGACGGACTGGTTGTCTGTCCGGGCTTTATTGATGCTCACGGGCATTCCGAATTTACCCTGCTGGCAGACGGCAGGGCAGAGGGGAAAATATCACAGGGAATTACTACGGAAGTAAATGGCAACTGCGGCATGTCCGCAGCACCGCTTGCCGGACCGGCGCGTGAACACAGGGAAGGGGAGCTGGAAGCATTGAATATCAAAGACAGGTGGCGGACGTTTTCAGAGTTTTTCGTACTTCTTGAACAGAGCAAAATTGCCACAAATTTCATTACTCTTGTCGGACAGGGCAATCTCAGGGCCTCCGTTGCCGGATATGAGAATAAACCCCTGTCTGCGTCTGACAGGCACAGGATGACTGACCTCCTGAAAAGTTCCATGGAGGATGGCGGCAAGGGGCTCTCCACAGGTCTTATCTATCCCCCCGGTGTTTATTCCGACACAGATGAAATCATTGCGCTGGCAGGTGAAGCAGTAAAGTACGGGGGTATCTACACGACTCACATGAGAAGCGAAGGAGACACACTTCTGGAGTCCGTAGAGGAGGTGATCCATATTGCCGCAAAGACAGGAATCAGTGTCCATATATCACACCTCAAAACAAGCGGTAAAAAAAACTGGGGAAAACGTGATGCCCTTTTTGAAATGATTGCAAACGCGCATGACCGGGGCATATCAATCACCTGTGATCGCTACCCCTATATTGCTTCAAGCACTGATCTGGATACAGTACTGCCCTCATGGGCATTTGAAGGCGGACGAGATAAGGAGATTGAACGATTAAGAAATGAGCGGGTAAAGCTTGCAGAGGAGATTTCTGTTCACTATTCCGGACCATCCGATTGGCAAAATGTCGTAGTATCATCAGTTGTTTCAAACAAAAATAAATGGATGGAAGGGAAGAGCATCAGGGAAATATCCGGAGCTCAGAATAAACCGGAAATTGACAGTGTTTGTGATCTTTTGATAGATGAGTCATTACGGGTCGGGGCCATCTTTTTTACAATGAGTGAGGACAATCTCAGATCCATTCTGCAGCGTGAGTATTGTGTCATAGGTACGGACAGCGCTGCAAGGAGTTTTGACGGCATTACCGCGAATGGAGTGCCCCACCCGAGAGGGTTTGGCACCTTTCCCAGAATTCTGGGGAGATATGTAAGAGATCTGGGTGTACTCACGCTCAGTGAAGCGGTGTATAAGATGACGGGATTGCCTGCGCATATATTCGGGATCAAAAAGCGCGGGATTCTTGCAAAAGGTTTTTTCGCCGATATCGCAGTTTTTGATCCGGGTAAAGTCAACGACCCTGCTGACTATTCCGAACCTTTCCGGAAACCCGAAGGCATTCATCATGTTTTTAATAACGGCACCCCCGTCCTCTTAAACGAAGGGCTGACCGGGGCCCTGCCCGGAATGATACTCAGGTGAAGCATCGTTATGAGGGATCACACATGACAGTTTAAATTTAGTAAGAAGAACGGGGACCTGTCAACGTCCATTAAATAAATAGCACATCTTATATAAATGCTGGTAAAATACCTGAAAATATTGTACGACTATGAAAACAGAGTGGTTATATAAAACATTTTCATTAGCAATAATTCTTGTTCTTTTCTATCTCTTTTACAATGTGATACGTCCCTTTCTCACTACCATTGCATGGGCCATGGTCCTGAGTATAACCTTTTATCCGCTCTACCGGCTGTTCCTGAGAATGATTAAAAGACCATGGGCAGCATCCCTTATAACCCTGGTGATTATCCTGATGATTATCCTCGGACCCTTTTCTGTAATAGTAGGGTCTCTTGTTACCGAGATCAACGATGTGTACAGGTCAATTGAAGAAAAGGGATTCGAAAGGCTTGCTGAATTACAGACAAATCCCTATCTTTCATCGGTTATTGATAAAATCGCTTCCTACAGGATATTTGAAGGATTTGATCTCGAGAAGGGGGCGCTCAATACCTTAAAGACAATCGGGAAATCAATTGCAGAACACATATCAGCGATTTTCAAAAACGCTGTGCTTCTGGTCGTTGGCTTTATCATTATGTGTATAACGACATTCTACTTCCTTAAAGACGGGATTACGCTTACAAGCTTCTTAAA
>JBFKMY010000375.1:0-2495 GCA_041629615.1 Thermodesulfovibrionia bacterium
TATGCAACACCGATCTTTTTCAGACTGTCGCTGTCTCCGTCATTTTTTTCAAGGGCTTTCTCTGCCTCACCCGCTATCTTTTTAAGTTGCCCTTTGTCCGTGATTTCGAGCAGTTTCGGGATGTCTGTTTCTCCGTAACTCAAAGCCGGAATGTTCAAACAAAAAAATAGTCCAGTAATGAGATATACTAATTTTTTGATACTATGATTTAATATATTCATGGGTACATGTCCTTACTTGTTCATTTTTATCTGGTAGAGCAGGGCCTCGGCAACTGATTCGTAGTTGGATTCTATATTATACGCGGTCCCAAAATCAATAACTTTTTTGGCTAATTGCAATGCCAGACGGTCACGCTGTCCGATTTCTTCGCACCATTGCTGGGCGCGTGCCATCAACGCATCGAATTGCACTACTTCACTTACCAGACCGGCGCCGAACGCATCCTGAGCACTCCAGATTCTCCCTCCAAGGATCAACTCCTTTGCCCGCCCTATACCAACCACTTTCGGTAAGCGGTGGGTACCCCCTGCAGCAGGTATCAGGCCAAGTTTTGTCTCCGGTAAAAAAAAGCGGGCATTTTCAGAGCATAACCGCAAATCACAGGCCAGGGCAAGTTCCAGTCCCCCTGCGACAGCAGCGCCATTTATTGCTGCCATAGTTACTTTAGGATAAGAAGCAATAGCTGCGAACAATTTTGCGCTTTTCAGGTTGAGGGCATCGGAGTAATCCTTTTTTTGCATTTCGTCAAGATCAGCGCCTGCACAAAAAGACCGCTCCCCTGCCCCGGTTATAATTAACGTAGCAATATCCGTATCAGTCTCCATATCATTTAAAGCAGATGCAAGTTCGTTGAGGAGGGCCTGATTATAGGCATTGGCCTTTTCAGGGCGATTCAGCTCTATATAGCCGACTGACTGTTTTTTTGACGTCCTTACAAGACCGGTATTCATCGTGATAGTATCATGTATTCAGTTTTGGTATCCGGGCATTTTTGAAAAATTATTTACATTGTAAATCCTGTAATTTCCATCGATAAACTTTGCCAGTTGCGTCAGGCTTTTGCTCATTCCGCATTCAATAAAGAGGTTCAGCCCTAACTCCAGCATTTTCTGCATAGTTTTGTACCAGTTAATGCTGTGACTGACATTGATGAGCAGTTCATCCTTTATGTCCCCCGCTGATGAAAGCACCTTCTGGTTGACACATGAAATAATCCTGCATACAGGATCTTTAATATCAAGATCAGAGAGGAATTCCCTGATTTTGTCTGATGCATTATTTGTAAATTTTGAATGATACGGCAGTGTAATCGGAAGCATTTTGGTATTGAGGGCCGTTTTCTTTGCGATTTCCAGAAAGCCCACGACATCATCATATATGCCGGTCACGTTTATCACGTGTTCATTACTGACGTCTATAATTTCAATGTCTCTGGCATTGTCGCGGATCAGCGTGCTTACCGCATCACAGGTAAGGCCCACGACAACTCCCATCCCATAGCGTTTCTCATCTATGCAGCTGAGGGCCGTGCTATATGTATTGTGCATAAGCAATAATCCCTCCTCGAAAGATACCGCTTCAGCATGAAAAAGGGCCGGAAATAATCCCATACTGTACCCCGCAGCATATTCAGGGAGAATATTCCGTTTTTTCATTACGGTGGAAATAACACCGCTGTTTATATAGCAGAAATAGTGCGCCTGAAGCTCATCTTCAATAACGCCCTTCGTCATTTCTTCGAAACGTTTTGCATCAAGGGGAACATGTCTGGATGCCAGCGATGTTAATGCATCCACTTCATCCTGATACAGGGAAAGCGCGCCCGTAAATTTCATGGCAAAAGCAGGGAATATAAACCCTATTTTTTTATTGTTCATAATGCTGTCATGGGACCGTTTACATCACATTGCCTGTCATCACAAGTTTTCACTATGACGACCTGAAAGGTAACAAATTCTTCATTATAGTCAAAAGACGTCTCTCCAATTACCGCGTTATTTTTTTTGAGAAGTTCCTTTGCATAGGCGTACACGTTCACCTTGTGGTGTTTAAAGTCCGGACCACTGAAGAGCAGTTCAATATTTTTCCACGAGATACCGCTGTTGGTCCAGCTTACACCCAGTGCCTTGAAAAACGCCTCCTTGCAGGAGAAGCTCAAGGCATATCGTACGCGTTCATTACCCGTGACATTATGCAACTCACGTGCGGTACAAAAGTTTTCCATGAAGGAAACATCAACGTTATCGATATATCTGTCAAAACGTGATAATTCTTCAATGTCAATCCCGCATCCGAGAACCTTACACATTACAAAGCCCCTGGGTATTCCTCCTGTCCCTCAGGAACGGGCCATGCGTATACTGTTTATCGGTCCGCAGGGAACAATAAAAAGTAACAGGGCACAAAACCAAAGGGTTCTTTACAGGAGAAAATGGCCCCTGCGGAATATTAATCCAGTTCGGCTATTTTCTCTCCGTGCTCAATAATCAGGA
>JBFKMY010000376.1:0-2463 GCA_041629615.1 Thermodesulfovibrionia bacterium
TGGAGAGGTACGGCAAAGCAGATTTTGAAAAAAACAATCCGTCTTATGAGTGATCATTTTTCCAGCCAGCCAGAAGATCTATTGATTGCCATTGGCCCCAGTATACGGGGATGCAGCTATGAAGTGGGGGACGAGGTTGTGTCGGAAGTTCGGCGTGCTACAGGAGAAGGGGGCTATTATCGCAGGGAAGATGGAAGGTCTTATATTGACATTGCGTCCGCCAATAAAATCCAGGCATTATCCACTGGTATACAGGCAAAACATATATGGGAGTCCGAAGACTGCACTTATTGCAATCCCGGCAAATACTATTCTTACCGGTATTCCGGGGGCAGTACGGGAAGGCAGGGAGGTTTTATCGGAATGTGGTAGAATATTGAAAAAAAGCGGCGACAGGAAAATATAATGGAGGAAGAATGCTGAAAGCAAAAGATATAATGACTTCAAATGTTATTACCATTAAGCCTGAGGCTACAGTCGAAGAACTTGCAAGGGTGCTGATGGAACATAAGATCAGCGGAGTGCCGGTTGTGGATGAAGAAAATAAGATTATCGGAATTGTGACTGAGAATGATCTTATCAGGAAAAACAAGCGATTTCATATCCCGACAATCATACGGATTTTTGATGCATACTTCCTTCTGGGTTCCGGCAAGGCGGAAGAGGAAATCAAGAAAATGGCAGCTAAGACAGTTGAAGAAATTTTTACGGATAACGTGGTAACAATCGAAGAAGACACCTCTCTGGAGGACATAGCGACTATCATGGCTGAACAGCATATACATCTGCTCCCTGTTTTAAAAGACGGCACGGTGGTCGGCATTGTGGGTAAGGCTGATATGGTCAGGGCTATGACGCATGAAGATTCAAAGTAGCAGTGATGAAGAGACAAAGGACATCGGCCGCAGGCTTGGAGGAAAACTTGGACCGGGAGATGTAGTGTGTCTTTATGGCGAACTCGGTGCAGGCAAGACAACGATGGTCAAGGGCATTGCATCTGCTCTGGGCATCAGTGAGAGAGACATAACGAGTGCCAGCTTTACCATCATTGCAGAATATAATATCAGCGTGCCTTTTTACCATATTGATCTTTACAGGCTGACGCATCATGAAATACCGGACCTCGGGCTTCAGGAGTATCTCGGCTCGGATGGAATTGCGGTAATCGAGTGGGCGGAAAGGGCTGAGGATGAGATCCCGGATCAAAGTATCAGGATTACCCTCAATTATACAGATGACAACGAAAGAGAGATAGAAATCCTGGGCGTCGAACTATGAAAAAAATCGGAATAATTGCAAAAAAGGGCGAACCGGAAGCCATCAGGGCAATCAGGGAATTTGTACGCCTGCTAAAAGGCAGGAAATGTCAGTTCATCGTAGAGAAGGACGTAGCTGCTGTTCTTAAAATCCAGGGGCATCCCAGAAAGAGTATTCCTAAAAAGTCGGAGATCATCGTGGTCTTCGGGGGTGACGGAACACTGTTGAGCGTTGCAAGACTTGTGGGCGATTCCGGGGTCCCTATCCTTGGCGTGAATCTCGGGAGCCTGGGGTTTATTACCGAGTTGAGCAGGGATGAAGTGCGTGACAGCATAGACATGGTGTTTTCTGAGAAATGCTGTTACGAGGAAAGAATTATGATGCTGGCCGATGTATACAGAGACGGGGAGAAGGTAATTCAGAACAATGCGCTGAATGATGTGGTTTTGAACAAAAGCGCCCTGGCGAGGATGTTTGAGATCGATATACGCATCAACAAGCAGTATGTCACTACATTCAGGGTTGACGGGCTGATTGTTTCAACTCCAACGGGCTCTACGGGCCACTCGCTTTCAGCAGGAGGCCCGATAATGTATCCTACTCTTGAATCGTTTCTTTTGACACCCATATGCCCCCATACGCTGACCAGCAGGCCTATAGTGCTGCCTGATACATTTATTCTTGAGGCCAGTATAAAAAATGGCGGAGATATTTATATGACTCTTGACGGGCAGGAGGGATTTCCTTTAAATGTGAAGGATACCGTCAGGATAAAAAAGGCTGATTATAAAACGAAGTTTCTGGTCCTCCGTGACAGGGATTATTTCCGCATATTAAGAAACAAGTTGAAGTGGGGAGAGTAGGGAAGGCGTGATGCCACCCGCCTGTCCGGCTTATAAATAAAAACACATTATTAATAGATATGAATCAAAGGGCCGCACTAAAAGCAGAGCTGAAAAGGGCAATGGAGTTTTACGCTGAAATGGGGTTTGAGTATTTGCCGGTCAAAAAGGCGGATATGATAGGCGTATTATCAGAAACAGCTTCTCATACAATTTCTCATTATCAATCTGACGCTCTTGAATGCCCTCCGGGAGCTGCAGAGGAAGCGGGCAATTATATTTCAGGCAAAGACAATGCGCTTAAAGACCTCAGGAGGGAAATCGGTGACTGCATAAAATGCCGGCTTTCCGGAGGGCGGAAACA
>JBFKMY010000377.1:0-2458 GCA_041629615.1 Thermodesulfovibrionia bacterium
GATTGTGGAAAGCAATGCGATGATGGCAAGGATCATAAGAGATGAATTCAGTGAATTTACAGGAGGCGTTTTTGACGGGAATACGCTCCATGGATACGGCCGGAATCAAATTCGTATCGGTGGAAATAAAGATTCTCCGGGCCATGATTACGGTCTGTATGATGTAATTGATGTCCCCATGACAGACACATCTGTCAGCGGTGTCTTTGGTATAGCAGAAGATTACCGTTATACTGTTGAGGCTTTTGTACATTACCTGAGTGCCCTCCGGGATGACGGAATCATGAGTATAAGTGTATATCTTATCCCTCCGCCGAGGACTGAGTTCAGAATTTTGGCAACGCTCGTCTCTGCCTTTGAAGAACTGAATGTTCAGGACCCCTTCAGCAGGATAGCTGCAATAAGAAGCTGGGACAGCATGACGCTCGTTGTGAAAAAATCTCCGTTGACCACGGATGAAATTGAACGCATACGGGAATTTTCCGTAAGCAGACGATTTGACCTTATATACTACCCCGGCATGAAAGAGGAAGAAGGCAACAAATATGTAAAAATGCCTTCTGATGAATATTTCGCCGGATTCACTGCCATTCTCAACAAAAAAATGAGAATGCGTTTTCTGGATAACTATCTCTTTGATATCAAACCTGTTCGTGATGACAATCCTTTTTCCCACTACTATTTAAAGCTCGCTAATATTAATGCGATTTATGAGCAAATGGGACGTAACTGGCTGTATTTTCTGGAGGCTGGCTACTTATTACCTGTAATTTTTATTATTATTTTCATCCTCAGTGTGCTCCTGATTATGTTCCCTGTTGCATTCAACGCGCTGCGTAAAGACCGTCTTTCCTTTTCTTCTTTCCCCGCCTTTCTCTACTTCTCAATGCTCGGGATCGGATTTATGTTTGTAGAGGTCGTGCTGATCCAGAAAAGCATTCTCCTGCTCGAAAATCCTTCCTATACCGTTGCTGTCATACTTACCGCAATCCTCGTAAGCTCCGGGGCCGGAAGCATGCTCAGCGCAAAACGAGCTGCTCTGAGGACGTCCCTGTGCCCGCTGATACTTTCTTTACTTGTACTTGTCTATAGTGCGATACATCCCCTCCTCCTGAATATCCTTGCTCCCTTTTCTTTGAAGGCAAGAATTCTGCTCATAGCAGCTGCAATGGTCCCCCTCGGTTTTTTTATGGGGATCCCCTTCCCTGCAGGCATGCGTCTCCTTGGTCAGAAGCATGAAGCGTTGATCCCGTGGGCATGGGCAATAAACGCCTGTATTTCAGTCATCGCACCGATACTGGCAGTCATGCTCGCGTTACGTACCGGCTTTCAGACAGTAATCTGGATGGGTGCCCTTGCATACTTTCTGTCTTTTGTTTCTCTGAGAAAGCTGATGAAATGATGGAACGGCGAATACTTTCTCATAAAATCTATTGAAAGAATTCAAGAAATAAGTTCCTGAACCGATACTATAGTAAATACCCTGGTGAAGAAAGAACATAATGTCCGATACCGTTTTATTTGTTGATCATAAAGAGATGGTCCTGAGTACTGTCAATCGACTGTTTGCTGATGTAAATATAAAGGTTCTCCGTGCCGCCAGTGCCCGGGAAGCCCTTGATTTCTTCGGTGAACAGGAAATCGCAGTACTGGTCTCGGACACTCAGATGTCCGGCACGCAGGGAACTGACCTTATGGCAGAGATCAGACAATTATCACCGGACACGTTAAAAATAGTGACGACGGAACATGCTGACCTGACCGTTGCTGTTGATGCTGTCAACAGGGGAGAAGTATTCCGGTTTATTATACGGCCCTGGGACAATGATGAACTCGTTCATATGATTCAGGAAGCAGTTCAGCATTACAGGCTTGTGCAGTCCTTAAAGACAGGTGACGAAGCTGCTCTGCTTTCTCTTGCCCAGACAATTGAATTAAAAGACCCTTACACACGCGGGCACTGTGAATCCGTTGCCCGCTACGCACTGATGATTGCCGGGGCATTACATCTTCCTGATGAGGAGACAGGGGGCATCCGTCAGGGCAGCTGGCTCCATGACTGCGGTAAGATAGGCGTAGCCGATAACGTACTGAATAGAAAAGGCCCCCTTGATGAAGAAGAGTTTGAGCTGATAAAGAACCATCCCCGCTGGGGCGCTGATGTGGCACGACAGGCGCACCTGTCTGACACTATCGTTGACATAATCCTCCATCATCACGAAAAATTTGATGGAAGCGGTTATCCATACGGATTAAGGGGGCATGCCATTCCCTTTGCAGCAAGGGTAGTAACAATAGCTGATGTCTATGATGCACTCACCACCGACCGTCCTTACCGGAATAAATTCAGCGATGAAAAGGCAATAAAAATAATGCGACTGATGGAGGGAAACGTCTTTGACCCGGAAATCCTTGATGTCTTTTTATATGACTGTCTGAAGTGTAAGTAAAACATCCC
>JBFKMY010000378.1:0-2438 GCA_041629615.1 Thermodesulfovibrionia bacterium
GAAAATGACAGCACATCATTAACGTCTTTACGTAATGTGGTGTAATTTCTTGGAGCAATGGGAAGACCGGTACGGAAGATCCACACGGGAATTTCATCCTCCCCGGATTTGAACGTTTCATGACAGATACCAAGGCATTCATCGATCTCGGCCCCGGAAATAACGTTCCTTGCCAGATCAGGGCCCCTTTCAGCTTCCGGGCGGCGGTAGGAGAATATCAGTGGAGATGTCAATTTTGGCTGATATGAGTATCCCTCAAGGTTTAAACGCATCCAGATGCGGATCACGCAGCGCCCGGCCTCTACAAGGAACTCGGAACTCGTGTCCGTGACAGTAATACACCCTAATGCCTCAGGCCCTCCGGAAAAGAGGTTTTTCCTTTTGGAGAGAGGGACCCTGCTCTCAAATATCCTGAATGCTCTCACTGCTATATTTGTTACCGGGCGGGCGAATACATTGGCAAACAATGAGGGACTCATCATTATTTGCAGTATTCTGGCACCCATCCAGCTGTCCCTGAAAGTCTCCCAGTACATTCCGTCCCGTGTCCTCTCTGCATGACGTTTGCTGAAACGAAGCCAGTGATACATATCATTCTTGCATTGCCGGTGGGTCATAAACACTTTCGCCCAGTTCATGTTATCAACAAAATTGAACTTATCGCACTCAGTAGAAAAATAAAGCTTAATACCGTCACAGAGATCGTCCTGGAGCGCCTGAATCACAGACTGATTGACAGAATCGGACGTAAATGTGCGTCGATCACACCAGCGTTTTTCAATAGCGTCAAGGAGTTCATCCGGAGTGCGGGAGTAATCTTCGCTGAACGTTACTTCCATACCGAGTTCCGCGGGATCGAGGGAATAGGAGAACTCGGGTTTCAGACCAATGGAATTCATGCTCGTAACAATATCGATAGTTTCTGCCATGGTGCCGAGGTTCAGGGTGTTTAAAAAACGCCCGGGATCAGCATGTTTAAGACCCTGAAATGCTTCCCGAATAGCAAGCTTTTTTCCATCCCAGGTGAACTTCCACGGCTGCTGGTTATCGGCCGATGTTGCCCCGCGAATCGTATTCTCGACAATTGTTCGAATAGTTTCTTTACTCACGCTTGTGTCCATACAGTAAACCCTCCCTTAGCCCCTTTTTCCGGACGGGAATATAGTTTGTATAATGCTTCTTCTTCTGTCCGGAATGGATACGAATTCAATAGTTAAACATTGCCCATGCTCATTCTATTGTCATCTGCAGTGCTCAATTTTATATCGACGATAGTACAAAAAACTTTAATAATGTTATATCCCATATGATTTCCTGCTCCACTTCGTAACCCTTCAGTGAAGGGTTATTCCATTTTCTCCTTAAATAAGCAATTATCTTGCCAATTATAACATTAAGATTTAAATCGATTTAATCATATTTGTCAAATTCTGAAAATGCTGATTTCTGGTATCAACAGTATTTTTCAGTATCGGGAACAAAATATTATACAGTCGCTCCTCCAAAAAAGCCGTCATTCCCCAAAGCAGGCTGTTGCAGTTTCGGAGAAATAACGACAACAAACCATGAAGAATGGGGGAACTCCTGAAGATATTATACACTTGTCTGACTTCTGCTATCCAGTTATAATATAGGCATTTACGATTAAGAGTAACGTTAATTAACCATCATTTCCGGAATATTGCCATAATATTAAATGAACGGTAAATCTGTATCCCTGACAAAAAGAATGTACCATAAAGTCCCCTCACCTGTTCGCTCTTTTTTTTACCCTGTAAAAAGCGCATATGATAAAGTACGCATGAACACATGGTTCATCACCGGAGATGAGAGGACAACCCGCAGCCCTCTGTCTATTCTCTATTCCGGGTCAGAGATAAACAAAAACTATTTCTCTGGATTAGCCTTTAATGACTCATATAGCGAACTATGCATTGGGAAAAGGTGTATATGGAATCTTCAAAGAATAGCCGGGGCAAAGAAATATGACAGTGCGTTAATGGTGATTGAGGGGCAGGAAGTCATTCGCAGGCTCCCGAATGTAAGGCAAAGTTTTTATATCCCGTTATGGATCACCGGAGAAGTGGATTGTTCCGTTGACATAAAGGAATACCTCAAGAAAGAAACTCTCAGGTCGGATGTCCGGAAAATCGGCAGAAATGGTCTGCAATACGAACTCACCAGAGACGAGGCCCTGTTTGATGATTTTTATTACTCCATGTATGATCCCTATATAAAGAAAGCGCACGGCGGGGCAGCCGTTGTCGAGAAGTATGAATTAATGAAGGACGAGTTCAAGAATTGTGAATTACTGCTTATAAAAAAAGAAGGGGAATCTATAGCAGGCATCCTGCTTCATTTTAAAGAAAATGAAGCCAGATTGGGACATCTTGGCATTAAGAATGCTGATTTATCTTATGTCAGGGACGGCGCCATTA
>JBFKMY010000379.1:0-2431 GCA_041629615.1 Thermodesulfovibrionia bacterium
ACAGGCGGGATGTTTTTCTTTTTTGTCTCCGTGATCAATATTTTAAATACGACCTCTTTCCCCGCGATGGTCCTGTTCGGGTGGTCTTCTTCGAAATTCATTTTGACTTCAACGGTTTCGTCTTTTTTCCTGCCCAGTAATGCATCGCTGAACTCTCGAGGCATTTCCTCGGTACCCAGGGCCAGGGGGTATTCTTTATAGGACAACTCCTCTGTCAGCTGACCATCAATAAATGCATCACTGCTCATTATAGCCATATCGCCCTCCTCCAATGCTTCGTCTGATACCGTGTAGAGGGCCTTGCTTTCCTGGATCAGTGCGATGGACCTGTCCACCTCCTCGTCTGTAACTGACCAGGATTTTTTCTCCAGGGTAATTCCTTCAAAATTGATGTCTTCCAGCTCCGGTTTTATTTCTACTGTTACCGTAAAAGATAGGGGCTGGCCCGCTTTTACCTCTATTTTCTTATCGTCAATATCAGGGTAGCTTACGGGCTCCAGTTTTGCTTCCTTGATTGCCTCCATGTAAGACCGGGGAACAACCTTTTCTATGACCTGGGCCTCAACTTTTTTGCCGAACTTCTTTACAAGGATGGCCTGCGGCACCTTTCCCGGTCTGAATCCCGGAATGCTGGTTGTGGCCCTGATTTCATTATACACAGAGTCGGTTTCTGACTGGATAACTTCAGATGGGACATTGATTTTCAGCCTTCTCATCGTAGAAGAAACTTTTTCTATTTCCTGGAGCATGTGCACCTCATAATTATGTGATTTTGCTTATAATGTTAGACTGATGCCGGACAATTTGTCAATCAAGCCGGGCTGGCGATGGACCTTCAATAGGGAATGACTACATCATACTCTGAAAGCATATGGGCAATATCTTCCGTAGTTTTCTGCGTAAAGGGGTTCCCCTGATTATTCGTGAAAAGTTTTACCTTGAGATCGGAAAGCATCTCAAGATTTACATCTATTTCATCATCTGTCTCTAACGCTGCATCCATTATAAATACCGTTACCTCATCATTGGCAAGAGTGGCGCCAACGGCCATACGTAATGCTTCATGTTTTCTGTCCCTGACGAGAACTGCGATTTTTTTCTTCATTTCAATGTCCCGTATAATTGTCAGAGTATATTATAATAACAAACATCGTAAATTTGCTAATTCATGATGATACGCTGTCCTGTCAGGTGTCCATACCTTTATAATGTGTGAGTGATGGAAAGACATATCTCAATCGTCATCCCCAACTATAATATGGAGTCAACAATAGGGTTGTGTCTCGAGGCGGCATTTTCCTCGGACTATAAAAATTTTGAGGTCATTGTTGTTGATGATCACTCTGACGATGCGTCTGTTGCAATAATAAAGCAGTTTCCCTGTAAACTGATCTGCCTTGAGGGCCGGTCGGGAACGTCAAAGGCCAGAAATATCGGGGCAGTAAACAGCAGCGGAGACGTCCTCTTTTTTACTGATGCCGACTGCATTCTCAAGCGGGATACCCTGTCTATTGTAAACACGACCCTTGCGAAAAACGGTGCTGAGGTTGTCATCGGCGGGACCTATGCAAGAATGGCCTTTGACAGGACATTTTTCAGTACCTTTCAGGCTGTGTTCGTCAATTATTCGGAAACAAAAAATGCCGGAACCCCTGATTATATAGCTGCCCATGCAATGATAATTGATGCGGGGACGTTTGCAAAGAGCGGGGGGTTCCCTGAAGAATTTCTTCCGATTATTGAAGATGTTGAATTAAGTCACCGGTTGCGAAGGGCAGGATGCAGACTTATCATGAATCCCGACATAGAGGTCAGGCATATATTTAATTTTTCCCTGTGGAAATCACTGCGCAATGCGTGGAAAAAAACTACCTACTGGAACATGTATTCACTGAAGAATAAGGATGTGTTGTCTGACTCGGGCTCTGCCTCGGTCGAACTGAAGACGAATGTTGTTTCCTATGTTGTTAATATTGTCCTTGCAGCCATGTTCATTCTCTTTAAGAAACCTGTTTTTCTCTCCATGCTCTCCGTGGTTTTTCTTTATAACATATTTATAAACAGGCGGTTGTTAAAGGCGTTTCATGAAACAAAAGGCATGGTATTTGCCGGGCAGGCTTTTATGTACTATACAATGCTCTATCCTGTTCCAGTAGCCATTGGAACGCTGACAGGATTAATAAAATATCTGTCAAAGAGGACGAAATAAAGTGCACTACACCCCGTTCCGCCATATTATGTCCGTATTCCGGAAAGAACGTCCCATTCAGCTGACGTTCTTTCTGACGAAAAGGTGTAATGCCCGGTGCGACTTCTGTTTTTACCGGGCAGATACACATACATCCGATGATGGCAGGCCCGAACTTTCCTGTGATGAAATTGAAAAAATATCTGCGTCAATGGGAAGACTGCTATGGTTGGCCTTTTCCGG
>JBFKMY010000380.1:0-2428 GCA_041629615.1 Thermodesulfovibrionia bacterium
CCTCAGCCATTTTTACCAGAGCTGCATTTTTTTCTCCTGAAGAGGACCGTGCAATAGCCCTTGCACCCTCTTTTGCTTCTTTTGCCTTCCCCAGAACATACGACCTGATATCCATAAAAAACCTCCTGACGTGAAGTATAGACGGTGTATTTTAGCATACTTAAACGGTATTGTATGGTTTCCTGCTGCTCCCGATCCACGGGGCTAATCCCTGTCTATCATAATTTGGAAATCTGCTATAATATGAAGCCATGTCGATCGTAGAAAAGCATATTGCCGAACCAAAGATCGCTTATTTCTCAATGGAAATTGGATTGAGGGATGACATTCCCACGTACTCAGGCGGGCTCGGCATCCTTGCCGGCGATACCGTAAAGTCTGCGTGCGATCTGAACCTGCCTTTTGTTGCAGTGACACTGATCTGCCGCAAGGGGTATTTCCGCCAGGAGATTGACAGCTCAGGACACCAGACTGAACATCCCGCACTATGGAACCCGGCAAAACTGATGAAACAGGCACAGGTCAAAGTTTCTGTTGCCATCGAAGGGCGAGAGGTCTTTATTCAGGCCTGGGTCTACTTTGTTGAAAGTCCTCGGGGCGAAAGTGTCCCCGTGATATATCTTGATACAAATCTGCCCGAAAACAGCACCGAAGACAGAACATTGACTGATCATCTGTACGGCGGCGATGAGAGCTACAGGATCAAACAGGAAGTTGTGCTCGGAATCGGCGGGGTGAGAATGCTCAGGAAGCTCGGCTTCCAGATTAAAAAATACCACATGAATGAAGGCCATGCCGCGTTTCTCACCCTTGAGCTCCTGCATAAATTCAAGAAAGACATCGAATCAGTGTGGGATGAAGAGCACATCTGGGACACCGAGTCGGTCAAGGACCTGTGTGTGTTTACGACCCATACTCCTGTCGAAGCAGGGCACGATAAATTTTCCTATGAACTTTACAAGAAAGTATTCATGGACTATTTTCCTGAAGGCATACTGAAAAAGTTTGCCGGCGAAAAGAATGTCAATATGACCCTACTCGGCTTTAACCTCAGTAATTTCGTTAATGGCGTAGCAAAAAAGCATGGAGAGGTCTCGCAGAGCATGTTCCCCGGTTATCAGATTAATGCCATCACAAACGGTGTTCATTCATACACCTGGACGTCAGACAGCATGAAGAAGGTATTTGACAAATATCTTCCGGGGTGGGCAAATGAACCTGAAATATTTGTAAGGATCGGGGTCATCCCCGATGAAGAGCTCTGGAGGGCTCATTCTGCTGCAAAAAAGAAACTGATTGACCATGTAAATTCCGTATCCGATGCCGGAATGGACTATGACTTACTTACCATAGGGTTTGCGCGGAGGGCTACTGCATATAAGCGGGCAGACCTCCTTTTTTCTGACCTGAAAAGACTCGAGAAAATAGGAACAAAGAAAATACAGATCATTTACGCGGGGAAGGCCCATCCAAAGGACCAGGTTGGAAAACAGTTGATTGAAAAAATCTTTTCATATAAAGATATCCTGAAGGGAAAGATTAAAATCGCCTTTCTCCAGAATTACAATATGGAGCTGGCGCTGAAACTTGTCTCAGGAGTCGATATATGGCTGAATACACCGCTACGGCCCCTTGAAGCATCGGGCACGAGCGGCATGAAGGCGGCGCACAACGGGGTAATGAACTTCAGTGTGCTTGACGGCTGGTGGATCGAAGGACACATTGAAGGTTACACCGGATGGTCAATCGGCCCGGCCCCCACGGAAATTGAACCGGACACCAACATGAACAGGATTGACGCTGCTGATTTATACGATAAGCTTGCTAAGACAATAATCCCCCTTTATTATAAAGACCGTAAAATGTGGATACGGATGATGCAGAATGCTATTGGAAAAAATGCCTACTATTTTAACAGCCACCGTATGATGCGGCGGTATGTTACGGAAGCCTATATCCGGTGAAACCATTCATGAACCTCACATTGCATTTTATCAGTTTTGCTCTGTCACGCAGCGCCCACCTGTCATATTGTGTAATCGCAATTGTTTCCGGGCTGCTCCTGATCGTGCCGTCCCAGACTGCATTTGCCTTCCATTTCATTGAACCGGACTGGTCCGTTATAAACACGTTTATAGAGGATCATTTCCCGGACCTGGAGCATGTGACAACAGAGGAACTGTCTGAAATGCTTTCAGAAGCGGAAGAAGACGGGCCTGTTCTTATCGATGCACGAAGTGCAAAAGAGTATGAGGTCAGCCATCTGGAAAACGCCATACACGTGCCTGATGGGAGAAAGGCATATGAAGTACTGAAAAATGTAGACCATGACAGAAAAATCATTGTATATTGCTCGGTCGGAATACGATCATCGTCCATGGCTAACAGACTGAAAGCTATAGGATACACGAATATTTATCACCTCAGC
>JBFKMY010000381.1:0-2421 GCA_041629615.1 Thermodesulfovibrionia bacterium
ATCCTTGTCGATGACGCTATTGTGGTGGTGGAGAATATCCACAGGCATTTCAGGATAAAAGGGGTCTCCCGGGAAACTGCGGTCCATGCGGTGGATGAAGTCGGCAACCCGACAATACTGGCCACCTTTACCGTTATTGCCGCGCTCATGCCTATGGCATTTGTATCAGGGCTTATGGGCCCCTATATGCGCCCGATACCCGTCGGGGCATCTGCTGCAATGCTGATATCCCTTCTGATAGCGTTTATTATCAGTCCATGGCTGAGCTACATTGTCCTGAGAAAGACAAAGGTGCATAAGGAAGAGGAAGAAGAAAGTAAAATAATCGGATATTTTAACAGGCTCTATGAAAACAATCTGAGAGGGCTGCTCGAAAGCACCTTTAAAAGGACCATTGCATTTCTTCTGGTAATCCTTCTCCTCGGCGGGTCGATGCTGCTGGTCGTATTCAAGTTTGTTACGGTCAAGATGCTGCCCTTTGACAATAAGAGCGAGCTTCAGATCATTGTGGACATGCCGGAAGGGACGAGCCTTGAGCGGACTGCCATGGTTTCACAGGAGGTAGGAGAATATCTCAAAACAGTTCCGGAAATAACTGACTTTCAGATTTATGCCGGTACTGCTGCCCCCTTTAACTTTAACGGGCTTGTACGCCATTATTTCCTGAGGTCGGGGAGCGCTGTTTCCGACATACAGGTCAATTTTGTATCACGGGACAGGAGAGAGGCCCAGAGCCATGATATCGCCAAAAGATTACGGCCAGAAATACAGAAAATAGGGGACAGATATAATGCAAACATCAAGGTTGTGGAAGTCCCGCCCGGACCTCCTGTTCTCAGTACACTTGTGGCAGAAGTGTACGGTCCTGATCATGAAAGACAGATTGAGATTGCCGGAGAGATAAAAAAGATATTTAAGGAAACCGACGGGGTCGTTGATGTGGACTGGTATGTTGAAGATGACCAGAAAAAGATCATCTTTGCAGTTGACAAGGAAAAGGCGGCGTATCATGGAATAAGCACGGACAGTATCGCACAGACAGTAAGGATCGCGCTGGGGGGAATGTCGGCAGGACTCCTCCACGTTGAAGATTCACGGGAGCCCGTTGAGATCATTCTCAGGACGCCGCTGTCCGAGAGGGCCGGTATTGAGGACTTAAGGGAAATAGTACTCGTCTCATCCTCGGGACACCCCGTTTCCCTTTCCGAACTGGTGAGGGTTGAAAGGGGCATCGAGCACAAGACCATATACAGGAAGAATTTAAAGAGGGTCGTGTATGTTCTCGGTGATGTAGCGGGGACTGAGGAAAGTCCTGTATATGCAATCATGAAAATGAAGGAGAAGCTAAAGGAACTTGAACTTCCCGAAGGCTATGAATTAAAGCAGTACGACTCGGAGCAGCCGTGGCTCGAAGACAGATATGCCGTGAAATGGGACGGCGAGTGGCACATCACTATCGAGGTTTTCAGGGACCTCGGCATGGCGTTCGCAGCCGTTATGGTCATTATTTATGTGATGGTTGTTGGCTGGTTCAGGTCATTTATTACTCCCATTGTTATTATGGCGCCGATCCCTCTTTCGCTGGTGGGTATTTTACCGGCCCATGCATTTATGGGCGCCTTCTTTACTGCCACATCCATGATCGGCTTCATTGCCGGCGCGGGTATCGTGATAAGGAATTCCATCATTCTGGTGGACTTCATTGAATTGAAACTCGGCGAGGGCATGCCGCTCAAGGAAGCGGTGGTGCAGGCGGGGATCATACGGTTCAGGCCCATGCTGCTCACGGCCGCTGCCGTTGTTGTCGGTTCATCGGTCATTCTTTTTGATCCCATATTTCAGGGTATGGCCATCGCACTGATGGCCGGGGAAGTGGCATCCACACTGCTTTCGAGGACGCTTGTGCCGGTGCTTTATTATATGCATAAAAAAAGAAGTACCAATTAACAATTACGCATTACGAATCCGAGTATGATTTGTTTGTAAAAGGAGGAACATAAGATGTATATCGCGAAAACAGACTCATGGTATATGGAGAGGATAATCTGGCTCATAGCGGGTGTATTAACACTCACAGGAACAGTGCTTACGCTATTTCACAGTACGTACTGGCTTATTCTGACAGGGCTTGTAGGAGTCAATCTGATCGTATTTGCCGCTACGGGGTTCTGTATCATGGCCAACATTCTCTGTAAACTTGGTGCGAGGCCCACAGTCGAAAATAAGGCTGAATCCGGCGTGCGCAGTCATTGATCGAAAAGCATAGGACAAGCGCTGATTGCCGAACATTCCGTGTCTGTTGAGAACGGGAAATTGCATAGAAAAAGGGATAGCAAGTGTTCCTTGCTGTCCCTTTTGGGTATGGTCTCTGATTTTCTGTCTTATCCGCAGGACGAACCGCAGCCCGGCCCGCAAGAGGGC
>JBFKMY010000382.1:0-2388 GCA_041629615.1 Thermodesulfovibrionia bacterium
CCTAGGGCCGTCCCGCATTGCACGCCGTCCCGGTCGCGGACACTGCTGTATTTCACTGATTAATAACGCCTCCCTGCCTGCCTTATTTCATGCAGGTGAATTTTTCTGTTTTGTCCCGCTCTTTCAGCCAGAGAAAGTAAAAATAAAGAATACCTGACATGATCCGATAATATAAAGAGATCTAAAGGGGCGAAGTGCAGAGGTCACCGGGCAGAACATATGCATGAATGGACCACAACAATAAGAATAATGGAATAGTGCATCCGCAAAGGAGGAAAAATGGGCACAAACAATGTTGTCTTTCTGGAAGTAATCGAATGGTTTGCCGAATCAGGACAGGAAATTGTCCATAGAATACCGGAACAGGGTTCCGGTGAGATAAAACTCGGGGCACAGCTTATCGTACGGGACAGTCAGGCAGCTGTTTTCTTCTACCACGGAAAGGCATATGATGCCTTTGGGCCGGGACGTCACACATTAAAAACCGCCAATATCCCCATCCTCAACAAAATCCTGAGCATACCCTGGGCGCTCACGAGTCCGCTCAGGACCGAGGTATATTTTGTAAACATGAAGGTTTTCCCCAACCTGAGATGGGGAACAAAAAACCCTGTTGCATTTAAAGATTCTGAATTAGGGCTGATTCGTCTCAGGGCTTTCGGCATTTTCAACATCAGGGTTCTTCAGCCTGTTCTCTTTATAAATAATCTTGTGGGTACACAGGGAGTCTATGCCACAGAAGATATCGAAGAGTTTTTAAGTCGTGTTATTATATCGCGGTTCAATGATCATCTGGGTGAAAACCTTGACTCGATGCTTGATCTCCCCGGCAGGTATGATGAGCTCTCAGTCGGCCTTATAAAGAGGCTGGAGGAAGATTTCAGCCATTATGGTCTGGGCCTGTCCAATCTGTATATAAATTCAATAACCCCGCCGCCCGAAGTACAGAAGGCCATCGATGATAAGAGCAGACTCAATGTATTTGATGACCTGAACAGCCTGCTGAAGATGAAGGCTGCAATGGCCGTTGAAAAGGTGTCCGAACAGCAGGGAGAAGCAGGCGCAGGAATCGGGATGGGAATGGGGATGATGATGCCCTCGTTGTTTGCAGACTTTATGAAAGGCAACGGCGGTACATCAGCTCCGGTCCGGCCGGCAGACCTGTCCCCCTGTCCTGATTGCAGCAACCCGGTCACAAAGGAAGCACGGTTCTGTCCGTCCTGCGGTCATCAGCTGCTCGTTATTCAGCAATGCACTGAATGCGGAAAGAACCTCACCGCAAGCGCACAGTTCTGCTCTCAATGCGGAAAGGCAGTGGAACAAAAACCTCCTGTGAAACATTGCAGGAATTGCAAGGCAGAGAACCTGAAAACATCGGTGTTCTGCAATCAGTGCGGTGAGCGGTTATAAGCCGGGACACCTGGAGATTCATCACGAGTGCCCGCAGTGCGGAGGGCCTTTTGTTCTTGATGAAACAGACAGGTTGTTCTCGTGCACCTTCTGCAGAGTAAGTCTGTACATGTCCGCGAGGGATTATTTCAGGTATTTTCTTGTAACAGACAGTCCTGTTTCTGAAGAAATGATATTTGTCCCGTACTGGCGGCTGAGGGGCATGCATTTTACGCTCACGCCCTTTGAGGTGACGAGTAAAGTCCTTGACACCAGCTTTCTTGCCGGTACTTATCCATATATTCCGCTGTCTCTGGGATTACGAACACAGGCTTTGAAGCTGCGTTTTGCAACTTCAAAGGTTAATGAGCATTTCCTGAGTGCGGACGTCCCCTTTGCTGACGTGATACCGAGGATTGATCAACTGTCACAATACACGGAAGTGGGCATATTCCATAGAGCGTTCATAGGAGAGACCATAAGCAAGATTTATGCTCCTGTCTATATGGATAACAGTACGGTCTACGACGGAATATTACACCGGCCTATTTCTAAAACATCACCGTCTGAAGTCAGGGCGTTCCGGAATATTAATACAGACAGGAAATGGAACATTACATTCAATCCTGCACTGTGTCCCCGTTGCGGATGGGACCTTACCGGCGCAAGAAACAGTGTTGTGCTGCTTTGCAGAAACTGCGATTCCGCATGGGAAGACATGAACGGGGAATTTAAAAAATTGAGATTCGGGGTAATACCCTGCAGGGACAAAGACTCAGCCTACATTCCATTCTGGAGGTTGAGGATTACTATTGAGGGACTTCATTTACGTACATATGCGGACCTGATACAGTTCGCGAACCTTCCAAAAGCGGTTACACAGAAGTGGATCGATAAAGAACTCTCTTTCTGGACCCCGGCAGTCACTGTCCGTCCGAAAATATTTATGCGCCTGTCCAAACAGCTGACAATAACTCAACCTTCAGAAGACCTGAACGA
>JBFKMY010000383.1:0-2386 GCA_041629615.1 Thermodesulfovibrionia bacterium
ACGGTGATTGTTGTGCCGATAAGGACACTGTTTGTCAGCCACCGCAGGCTTCATGTGCTGGACGGTGTGGCGAGTATAATCCTGCGACAACATGCCAATGTGATGATCAGTGTGCGACGTATGGTGATTGTTGTCCGGATTATAATTCCGCATGTCCACCGCCGGGAGGACAATGTCCGTGTTTCGATGAAGAGTCAGTTTATGATCATCAATCCTGGGTATGCAGTAGTTTTTCAATTTATCCCACATGCAGAGAGGATGTAAGCTACTACAAGGATCACGAGATAGGATCAGAGGGTTACGAAATAGAAATAATAAACAATACATATCTGGTACAGGCAGTGCGATTTTACGCAGGCAAGGTACAGGATTCACGATCATGTTACAACAGTGTGTTACCGTTCACAGCATCGAACATATCACAGGCGGAGTACGAAGCGTGCGTACAAATAATAAAAAATTACTCTTTCATTGATTGGTAGAATAACGAATATGCAGTAGAGAAAAATTTAGCAGAAATATGATGGGCTGCTTAGGTGGGGTATATTGTGAACTACGCATCCGACCATTGCAGCCATCGGTGAATATACAATCCAGGCCGGGAGGAGGCAGAAACCTCCCCCGGCAACATTATTCCCGTTTAAAGAGCAGGAACGCCACAACAACAATGGCCGTGATGGCCAGAATTTCAGCGATAATGAGATTGGCGTCAATGGCCACCGCACCCCAGGTTGTTTTCTCCCATGGAGTCATCTGCAGCAGTCTGAACCTCAGATGATGCCCTACAAATTTTTTTACTCCGTTTGGAAAATATTGAACATAGGGAACATAAATAAATCCTAAAATAGCAACAGCGTAGACATAGAGTATCAGGATTATCTTTTGACGCCTTCCCATATTTCCTCCCTATCGCACATAGTGTAGCATAATAAATGGCAATAGTTGGATAATATTTTATTATACATCTTTTAATCCGGTATTATAATGGCGATCTGTCACTCCATCAACAGCAGCCCCGGTGTCATCGGCCTGTGACATTTTTCCATTTCCCTTGCAATTGAAGGCCATAATGTTTTAAAACAGTAAAAGCTGATTTGAGGAGGGTTTCGTGAAAAAAGGATTAATGGCCATATGCATTCTCTTCGGCCTCCTGGTTATTGTCAGTCGCAGCCATGCCCTGTGTGTGAGCGTCTCTGAGGCAAATCTCAGGAGCGGCCCGGGAACGACCCATGGAAAAACGTGGGAAGTCTTCAAGTACATGCCTTTTGACAAATTATCAGAAAAAGAAGGCTGGTATAAGGTGAAGGATGTAGACGGTGACATGCACTGGATCTATGCGAATCTGGTCACAGAGAAATTTCGCTGTGCCGTTGTGAAGGTCGATAAAGCCAATGTGAGAAGCGGTCCCGGGACCAATTACAGTGAAACAGCATTAAGTCCTGCCTTAAAATATGATTCTTTCAAGGTTCTGAAGATGCAGTCATCATGGGTGTATGTAATGGACGAATTTGAGGACAAAGGGTGGATATTCAGAAATTTATTATGGATACAATAAATACTTCCTGCATTGGAGAAAGAGGTGTGATATGTTTAAAAAATGGGGTCAAAACGAAAATGAGGGCGCTTTCATACCGGATACTGCCATGGAAAAAACAGGAGAACTTCATCCTGAGGACGCGGGAAGACAAAAAACAGTGAAAACAAAAAACACCATTTTAAAGGGAAACAAACTTATCGGGGACATCAGCGTCTCATGCGATCTGGAAATGGGCGGGGAAATTGAAGGGAACATAACCTCTGAACAAAATTCCAACATCGTGATCAAGGGGGTCTGCAGGGGGAACATAACTACCCTTGAGGGCAGTGTTGAGATCCTTGGTGAACTTCACGGCGGAAATATTACCGCCGGGAACAATATAACAATCTCCGGCAAATACGTAGGAGGCGAGGTCAGGGCCCGGGGAAGAATACAAATAAACGGCGAATTTAACGGCAAGATGGAAGCAAACGAAATCGAGATCGGGCCCGAAGCCCGCGGAGCAGGCGAACTTTTTTATAAAGATCATATTTCCATTGCCAGAGGCGCAGCCATTGAAGGACAGGTATGTAAATTGCCGGCAGAACTGACCCTGGTAAAAGGTCCGTCAGAAGTGAAAAAAGCAGAAAAAGAAACTCCTGTCAGGAAAGCAGGAAGGGGATGACCGCTCTCCCCATCATCTATCTATCCCCACCAGTACCGCACATCTCCCACATCAACATGAATGAAGTTTGACCGGGGATAATAGCCGACCCCGCCCTGTCTGAATGACATGGCTGTTTTCCGGACCTTTTTCAGGCTGTATCCCGGAACGCGCAGATCAACGGCCTTTCCGTACATATGGAGACT
>JBFKMY010000384.1:0-2386 GCA_041629615.1 Thermodesulfovibrionia bacterium
GTCAATGATCAGGGGAAAATGATTATCTCCCTTGGTGCCGGTTCAATCCTTGGTCTTATTGCAGGCATTGTCGGCATTGGCGGCGGTATTTATCTTGTCCCTTTAATAATAATCCTCGGATTGGGGACGGAAAAAGAAGCTGCTGCATGCGGGGCCATTTTTATCTGGCTTAATTCCTGCTCGGGATTGATATCCCGGCTCCAGTACAACACGATTGATTTGACAAACTATATGCCGCTCATAGCAGCGGTGTTTCTGGGAGGAACAATGGGTTCTTTTATGGGGTCCTTTAAATTTTCCCCAAAGGCCATGGAAAGAATTTTGGGGGCCGTAATTATCGTTGCAATTATATTCCTGACCGGAAAAGTCATACCGCTATGAAAAACGCAATGTGCAGACAGTCATTGGCACAGCGTCAGCTTTAAACAGAGTAAAAATATTGTAAAGGAGAAACCATGTGTGATACTCATGAACAGGATAATAAAAAAGGCGCATCCGGCACGAAGATAGTGCCTGTACGTGAAGCGGTCGGAACTATACTGTCGCACGATATCACCGAGATAAGACCCGGTGAATTCAAGGGCCCTGCATTCAGGAAAGGCCATATCGTGCGCAAAGAGGACGTTGAACACCTCCAGCGGCTCGGGAAAGAAAACCTCTTTATCCTTGAAATAAAAGAAGATGAAATGCATGAAAACGATGCTGCAGAGGCAATCGCAGAGGCCCTTGCAGGCGAAGGGATAAGGATGGCCGGAGATCCAACAGAGGGGAAGATCAACCTGGTTGCGGGAAAAGACGGGCTTTTGAAGGTCAATCGTGAAGCACTGTTGCATTTCAATATGCTCGGACACGTGGCATGTGCTACCGTCCATGATAACTCTGTAGTAAAAGAAGGGCAGCTTATAGCCGGCACAAGGGCAATCCCCCTGGTCGTTAAAAAAGCTGTTGTTTCAGAAGCGGTAAAAATTGCTGCAGGTGCAAGGGGCGTTCTCAGTGTAAAAAAAATGAGAAAACCGAAAGCAGGGGTAGTCATAACCGGCAACGAGGTATATCATGGAAAGATCAAAGACGCCTTTGAACCGGTGATAAGAAAGAAAATAAAAGCTGTGGATGGAGAAATAATCGGTGTATATTTTGCTCCCGATAACGCAAAATTCATAGAAGAGAGAATAAGAGAGTTGATAGACGGTGGGGCCGACCTGATCATCACGAGCGGCGGCATGTCCGTTGATCCTGATGACGTAACCCGATTTGCGATCCGGAATCTGGGCGTTGATGAAATGCATTACGGTTCTCCGGTGCTGCCGGGATCAATGTTTCTTGTCGCGTATATCAGCGCGGAAGGGGGAAAGTATGCAGGTGCGGAAGAACGTAAGGGCGTATTGCCATACGCCCCTGGGTCCGGACTCCGGACTCTTACCGCTGAACGCATCCCGATCCTTGGCATACCCGCATGCGGCATGTATGCCAGCATCACGGTATTTGATCTGATTCTCCCGAGAATACTTGCCGGTGAAAAAATCGGCAGAAAGGAAATCGCTGAACTCGGGCACGGAGGGCTTTGTCTGAAGTGTGAAACATGCCGTTATCCCGTGTGTCCATTTGGGAAATAAGCTGTCAGCGGTCAGCTCTCAGCGATCAGCTCTAAGAACCATCGGGCTGAAAGCTGACAGCTTACATAAATGCTATGATTAATCCGGATAAACAGACTATACGAAAAACTGCACCGCTTACGGATTCATACAACCGCCGCATAGATTACCTTCGTATATCCATAACAGACAGGTGCAATCTCAGGTGCATATACTGCATGCCGTCCGGGGGGGTGAAATTATTTAAAGATAAGGAGGTCATGACTGACGATGAAATACTCCGGTTTGTCCGCATTGCCCGCAGGCATGGACTGAGAAAAGTCCGCATTACCGGCGGAGAGCCCCTTATGAGAAAAAACATAACAAGCCTCATCTCATCAATTAAAAAAACGGGGATACGCGACGTAAGCATCACGACAAACGGGATCATGTTATCAGGACAGGTAAAGGAGTTGAAAAAGGCAGGGCTCGACCGCGTAAATATCAGCCTTGATACAATGGACCCCGCTCAATACAGGACCATAACAAAGGGAGGCGATATCGAACGTGTATGGGATTCAATCAAGGCCGCTGAAGAGGCCGGACTCACCCCGGTAAAGATAAATGTCGTGCCCATACGGGGAGTGAACGATAATGAGATTACCTCATTCGCGCTCCTTACAATGAATAAAAACTACCATATACGGTTTATTGAATTCATGCCTGCTACATGCAACGGCATATGGAAGAAGGACAAGTGCATCAGTTCGGAAGAGACCATGAAAAAAATATCCCGGCTCGGAACACTGGAGCAC
>JBFKMY010000385.1:0-2384 GCA_041629615.1 Thermodesulfovibrionia bacterium
TGCTGGAGTATTATCGGTTCTGCTAATCTTGATTTTCAATCTTTACGGAGAAATGAAGAAAGTAACGTAGGTATTCTGGACAGAAATTTCAGCAAACATATGATAGAAGCGTTTCACATGGACCTGAAAAAATCATTCAGGATAGATCCTGTCACATGGTCAAAACGTCCCCTCGTTCATAAGATCCTGGAAAAGTTTTATTCTTTGCTTATGAAAAAGCTCTAATGCCCTCCCTGAGGGATAAAGAGATAAGCACACATTGTTTTCAAAATCATCCGACAGAATGTATGTGTGTTCCTCAGTCCCTGCATCGCGGTCCCCTCGTTAAATTCTATTGTTATTCAAGCTACTATGATATAATATGGACTTGCAATTTTTTGAATACAAAACAAGATCCGATTCAATGAAAAGTAACCATCACAAAGTTCCGGACAGCAAGGGCCATTTTGGGAAATATGGCGGCAGATTTGTGCCTGAAACCCTGATGCCCGCACTTATCGAGCTTGAAAAAGCCTATAAAAAATATTCAAAAGACCGGGACTTCCTTGATGAACTTAAAGTCTTACAGAAAGATTTCATTGGAAGACCCACACCCCTGTATTTTGCCGGAAACCTTTCCGAATATCTCGGGGGACCTAAAATATACTTAAAAAGAGAAGACCTCTGTCACACAGGTGCACACAAAATTAATAATGCAATCGCTCAGGCACTGCTTGCCAGAAAAATGGGGAAAAGGAGAATAATCGCTGAAACAGGAGCAGGGCAGCACGGTGTCGCCACTGCCACAGGTGCTGCTCATGTCGGTCTTGAATGCGAAATATATATGGGTTCCGAAGATATCAGGCGTCAGTCGCTGAATGTCTTCAGAATGCGTCTGTTAGGTGCAAAGGTAACTGAAGTGAGCATTGGATCAAAAACATTAAAAGATGCAATCAATGAAGCTCTGAGGGACTGGACCACGAATGTCGGCAGTACACATTATGTTATGGGTACAGTGTTCGGCCCCCATCCCTACCCCCTTATGGTACGGGATTTCCAATCTGTCATAGGGAGAGAGGCAAGACGGCAAATCCTTAAATCAGAGAAGAGGCTTCCCGACTGTCTGATTGCATGCGTAGGCGGTGGCAGCAATTCCATCGGACTTTTTCACGCATTTCTCAAGGACAATATAACTATGATAGGGGTCGAAGCGGGCGGGAAGGGGATAAAATCAGGCATGCATGCAGCCCGGTTTGCAGGTGGTTCTCTGGGGGTCTTTCAGGGGTGCAAGAGTTATCTTTTGCAAAACAGGGACGGAAATGTGCTTGGCACTCACTCGGTTTCCGCAGGACTCGATTACGCATCGGTCGGTCCCGAGCACTGTTATCTGAGAGACCTCAATAAAATTCAATACACCTATGCAACTGACAAAGAGGCCCTTAGGGCATTCGACCTTCTGAGCAGGACTGAAGGAATCATTCCGGCCCTGGAATCCGCCCACGCTGTTGCAGAAGGCGTTAAAGTGGCCGCTACGATGTCCAGAAATTCCATCGTCATTATAAACCTCTCCGGACGGGGAGATAAAGACGTCGAGGAAGTAGCAGGGATAAAAGGAATTAAATTGAAATTGTAGGGGCGTATGGCAATACGCCCTTTTGGTTTTACACCATGAGCAGAATTGCGAAGACATTCAGGGAACTCAGGCAATCAGGCAGAAAAGCCCTCATACCTTATATAATGGCAGGGGACCCGTCGCTTGATGCGACAAAACAGTTTGTATTAGATCTTGAGGCATCAGGTGCGGACATTATAGAACTTGGAATTCCTTTCAGTGATCCCCTTGCTGACGGGCCTACTATTCAGCGGGCGGCCGAGAGGGCCTTACAGCACGGCACAACGCTGCATAAGGTGCTTGGGCTTGTTAAAGAGATCAGAAAAGAGACGGACATTGCCCTGATCCTTATGACCTACTACAATCCAGTTTTTCAATATGGGATCGAAAGATTTGTCCCAGAGGCTGTAAAAGCCGGAGTTGATGGTGTTATAATCCCGGACCTGATTCCTGATGAAGCACAGGACATCATAGGCCTGGCAAGGCAGTACAAACTCGATACTATCTTTCTCCTGGCACCGACAAGTACTGAAGCGAGAATCAATAAAATATCCAAAGCTGCAACAGGCTTTATTTATTATGTGTCCATTACAGGAATAACCGGTTCACTCCTTTCTCCGGGAAAGAGGATGAGGGAAAATATAAATGTATTAAGAAATGTTACAGGAAAACCGATTGCCGTAGGCTTCGGTATTTCCCACCCCGATGAAGCATCTTTTGTGTCAAAGTTCGCAGACGGTGTCATCGTCGGAAGCGCTATTGTAAAACTAATTGCTCAGGGAAAGAGCATTAA
>JBFKMY010000386.1:0-2371 GCA_041629615.1 Thermodesulfovibrionia bacterium
CAAAAACGCCCTGTTTCACCGCATTAATGGCGCTGTCAGCGCTCGGGTAGGCAGTAATGATAATGACTGCAACATCGGGGTAATTATCAAAGACAAACTTGATCAGTTCGCTGCCTCCCTTTACGGGCATTACAAGGTCGGTGATTACTACATCAAATTCTTTTTTCTTCAGCAGGCCCATGCCTTCAGCGCTTGTTCTCGCAGGCACAGCAGCATAGCCTGAGCTGTTCAGGATAAAGGTGAGATTTCTCCTCAGAATGTCTTCGTCTTCTGCAACCAGAATATTATGCATGGTATCGGGTCGGGAAGGACACCCGTACTGTAGTTCCTGTTTTGACATTGTTTTTTATGGTGATCTGTCCGTTGTACCTGCTGACAATTTCCCGGCAAATGGGCAACCCGATCCCCGACCCATCAGACTTTGATGAATACATCTGGGTGAAGACCTTTTCTTCGCTCCCCCGGGGGACCCCGCAGCCCGTGTCCTCAACGTCGAGCATGACAGTGCCATTGTCCTCTATTGTTCTGATGGTAATGACCTTTCTGCTGCTGGACGACATTGCCTCTTCAGCGTTCTTTATAAGGTTCAGGAGGATCTGTTTTATGTGGCCGGGATAACAGGGGATGGAGGGGATGTCCGGGGAAAGTTCTGCGGAAAGGGATATCACTTTCCCGTACAGTCTTCGTTTTGTCATAGTAATGACCTTGGATATTTCCCTGTTAATATCAACGGGCCGGATGACAGCATGATCTGACCGGTACACTTCGAGGATTCCCTTTACAATACCGGACATCCGTTCTATCTCCTCAAAAATATCATGAAAAATGTCCTGTCTGTACCGGGTATCAGTCCGTATGTTGTTCACGATAAAAAGAGCGGTTTCCATATTGGCGAGGGAGTTGTTTATTTCATGGGCAATTTCAGCAGCCACGATTCCCTTGGCGGCAAACCGCTCAGCTTCGAGCAGACGCGCTGCAATCTCCCGTTCCCTTGTTATGTCACGTGCTATGATCATCAGGCCGACGGCACTCCCCGATTCCCGAATAATACTTGAATTTGCTGACAGGACCAGACGACCCGAATCCTTTGTAATTGCAATGAATTCAAAGGGCCCGGTTGAATCCCGGAGTGATTTTCTAAATCGTGCACGGGCCTTATTTCTGTACTCTTCATGGACAAAATGGAGAAAGGGCTGTCCGATTATCTCTGCTGATGAGTACCCTGAAAGTTCTACACCCTTTTTATTCATGGATGTAATAACCCCGTCAGTGTCAATGATACAGATAATATCGCTCGCGTTTTCCATAAGACTGCGGTACTTTTCTTCTGACTTCCAGAGCTGGTCGTAAGCCTTCTGGAGTTTTCGGTGGTTGTGCTCAAGGTGCTCCATGGCATCGCTCAGGGCTTTCTTCTTTCGCGCTGTTTTTCTGAAGAATCCCCTGAGCCTGTTCTCCCACCGGAGTTGGTAAACACAGCTCCCGGCACCATAGGAAGTACCGTTCAGCTCAAAGGTTCCTGTGTCAGAAAGGGGGGCGACGATGTTTCCCCGATCACCGTGAAAACTGAACTCCCTTACTATTTTTTCATTGTCAACGGAGTATGATTTGCCGTTTATTCGTCCGGCTTCATGCACCGGCACGACGCACTGGACTTCAGAAATCCGGGCTGTGTCCAGCCCGAACAGTTCAGTGGCGGTGCTGTACATTCCCTGATTATAGAGGCAGGAGCCTCGTGTCTGCTTGCCTTTGATCTTCAGTTCAACCGTTGCGCTTTCCCTGGTTGTCTCCAGCACATTGATATGAACCACATCTCTGGTAAAGTAACGTGCTATTCTGGGTGTGTATCGTATGAGTCGCTCAGGAGTCATGAAGAGGTTAAAGAGAATGTTTACGATCCCCAGAGATTTGTTCGTCATGATACTCTGACCGATTTTAAACATGATCATTTCATCATCATACAGACTTGCCAGACGCTCCTCGAGGACCCTTTCGGTGTCCCAGTCAATCCACTGATCAGGATCCATGAGGTGCTGTTCGTCAAAGGGAAGGCCCCTGAGGAGAGGGGCTAACAGTTCCGGCCGGGTGTTCCTGACATATTGAATGAATGTATTGGTGATCCTGCAGCTTATTTCACTCATGAGTTTTTAAAAGGAATTATCTATATGTGCGCCAGTTACGCAATATTTCCATGCGGCAAGACAAGGGTATCCATTTATTAAATATAAATATATTATATGTTTGAAAATAATATGTTTAATATATAAATATGTTTGTTTGTGTGTGTGTTATATATGTGTGTGATTGTTATATATGTGTGTGTGTTATATGTGTGTGGGCTACATATGTGTGTGTTATATGTGTGTGTGGTATG
>JBFKMY010000387.1:0-2356 GCA_041629615.1 Thermodesulfovibrionia bacterium
AGTGTATCTGAAGTACCGGAGTGCTTCCCAGTCTCTTGCTGACACACTGCTCGGAGAAAATGCTCCCCTGATTCCTGTGATTGAAATGGTGAATGTTACGGAAAAAATATCTTTTTGACGGGCACATGCACTAAGTAGCGCTTTAAGCAGGACAATGCAAATATTGCGTATCATCCCCGAAACGCATACTCGGGGGCTGTTATTCACTATCCTGACCGGTCGTACGGCCTGCCCCGCGGTTTAATAATCAAGTTTCCGGCAAAAAAGCCGATGGAGTATACAGGGCTATATGGTTTTTGCGAAACACTTATTCCGGGGCAGGGCATCGGGGCATGGCTGATATTATAGAACATCTTCCACTTGATACGAGATTACTTAGTGATGCGATAATCGAAATGAGCATCGCACGCCGCAATGTATCCATCTATCCCAAGGACCATCCGATTGTAGAGCAGTCACTAACACGCGCCCATGAATGCCTCCAGAAGATCTTTGAGATCAGGAATGACATTACCCTTGCCATTGCAAAAGATACCCTTGTTGTCGATTCATTCTCTCTGGACAAACACAATCCGGTATATATGGAATTTGCCGGATGCCTCAGCACAATAAACATAGCGTATATTTCATTCAGGAGCGGACTGACGAAGGATGATCTTTACCTCTTTCAGGAATTCACGATAAGGGGGGGGAAAGACCACTCTTCTCAGGAAATAAAGGACCTGTTTTCAAGATATAATCTCCCGAATATCAGTATCGAGTTTATTGATTTCTCCGTCTTTCACCTTGAAGAGGGCCAGCAGAATGGCGGCGCGGACACAAAGATACCGCTCTGGGAAAAATATATATCCGGACTTATGGAAGGGACATTGCAGACCGGTGAAGCTGGCGATGTTATAACGGAGATACCGCCTGAGAATCTCGCGGGGATGTTAAACAACTTGGCCCTGGATACATTCAAAGAAGAGAGTTATGACAGGGTAATTACATCTTACGTACGACGGTCCTCGGAAAAATCCTTTACCAGCAAAGAGCTGAAAAATCTCATGGATTTTATTAACGGGCTTCGGCCTGAACTGAAACGGCAGTTCCTCTCATCAGCCGTTCATACCATATCCAGTGATTTAGATTCACTTGAGAAAGTCATCGGAGATATGCAGATTGACGATATGGTAGATATGATCAGCATCATGAATGAACAAATGCGGGTAATACCGGATGCCCTCAAAAACATTCTTGATAAATTCGCGTCAATGAATCAGCCGGGGGTTAAATCCACGTACATGGGCGAAGGGATTATTGGTGATGACATACTACTCTCCCCGGAAATTACCAGTCTGCTCAGCGACGCAGACTTCAAGGCCTTTGTAACTGATGCATACCAGAATGAAATGCAGCGCATTTTACGGTATGATGTGAAAAAAAGAGGCAATGAGTGGGGATATAAATATGAACGTGAATGGAGTGAAGAATATATCGGACATCTCTTTCATCATACTGTTATGGAAATCATGTCATCCTCCATCCCGGACATTATTTCACCAGAAGATTACGATGTATTTACCGGCATACTCAGGGACAATGCCCGTCAGTATGTCGATACAGGGCGATACAGGGAAGTCATGGAGACGGTCCGGATTATGGAATCAGATGCTGTCAAAGCGTATTTTCATGACATTTCAGAAAGCTTTCTTCAATATGTAAATTCTGAGGAGTTTATTTCTCTCCTTGTTGATTCCTTTCGGATTATGGGACGGGAAATGAGGGACGATGCCTTTGCCATCTCTGAATATTACGGCGAAAATATCGTCAGGCCGATGATCAATGCGCTCATTGATGAACAATCATCAACGATCAGGAGTTTTATCATTGGCATGATAACCCATCTGGGGAATGCTGCAATTCGTGAAGTTTTAAAATATCTGGAAGACGACCGGTGGTATGTGAAGAGAAACATGTTGTGCATCCTTCAGAAATACGGCGTCCGGGACGCACTGGAACAGGCAGCCCCCTATTGCGCCCATAATGACCCGAGAGTCGCTTTTGAGGCAATACAGTGTCTGCTCATGTCCGGGAATGAACAGGGGGTTGCCGCGCTCAGGGGCTATTTGATATCAGACTCCGGCGACATCGTAAAAAGAGCCTTGTCCCTTGCCGGCGCATACAGAGTGAAAGAGGTCATTCCGGAGCTGGTTCTCATGCTGAATAAAAAGACCATTACCGGTTCGGATTTTGAGGGGAAGATCCCCATTGTGAGAGCACTCGGCCGTATAGGGGGCAATCATGCATTGGGAGCCCTCGAGGACATCCTTTCAAAAAAGACTTTTTTATACAGGGGCTCCCTCGAAAAACTTAA
>JBFKMY010000388.1:0-2354 GCA_041629615.1 Thermodesulfovibrionia bacterium
TACCCTTAATGCCGGAGGCATTATAGATAAACCCTGTAGAACTGAGCCACTTGTATTGGGTGTGATAATATAACGCTTTCTATGGTGATTGTAAATCTATTTTTTTCTGATATGGGGCAGGAAGGAAGTGCGGAGAGACACATCCCTATTTCTTAAAGGGCTTCAACAGATACTCAAGTCCATTTATTTTAATTTCATAAATACTCTGAAGCATCTCACCAAGTGTCCCTTCCGGAAACCCCTTCCGGGAGAACCATATTAAATACGCTTCAGGAAGATCAACAAGAAGTCTGCCGGCATATTTGCCAAAGGGCATTTTTGCTTGGGCCAGTTTTAGAAGATATGTGGAATCAGGAGAAGCAGGGGTCCCCCGGTCACTGTCATCATTCATGGCAATTTAGTCATTATTACTAATACTTTAATTATTTATGTTAATGCATCACCTGAACTCTACCGGATGAAAAATTCCGCAGCAGGCTGCGAGGTATCATAACGGCAAATGCATCACTCCCGTGAAAAAGGAATCGAGAGTACTTACAAAGTGGGTTCCCGATCAATGTCGCAAATGACGGACAAAGGATAGGATGATGAATTAAGAACATCTTTCGATAATATTCATTGCCGCCTTTATGCCGTCCGATCCGCTTGATATGATACCGCCTGCGTGACCGCTGCCTTCGCCAACAATGTATAAATTAGCAAAACCGCTGCAGCACCCCATTGTATCCCGCAGGGCCTGAACAGGGGATGACGTTTTACTCTCAAGGCCCATAATGGTCCCTGTTTCAAATCCCTTTATCTTTTTGCTGAAGTCCTTCAGCCCTTCCGTAATAGAACGACTTACATCAGAAGGCAGCAGGTCCCACAATGCGGCAGGCTTCAGTCCCAGGGGGTAACTGGACTCAGTGCTTTTTGACGGAGCTTTTTTATTGATAAAACCCTCTATACTGCAAAAGGGGGCCTGATACCCGTTTGAATAACGGTAAAAACGCTCCTCCAGACTGCCTACCCACTCAATAGCTTCCAATGGTTCGACTTCTCTGCCAAACAGTCTGCCCGGTTTGACTGCGGCAACACAGGCTGCATTCGCAAATTTCCCGTTCCTTCTGTACCTGCTCATTCCATTTACGATGTTTGTTTCCTTATATGCCGATGCCGGGACGACCACTCCACCGGGGCACATGCAAAATGTATATACGGGAAGGGTACCGTCACCCTTTGATGTGAGGCGGTACTCGGCAGCCTTGACACCGGGCAGACGTTCACGGCCCCATTGTGCACTGTTGATAAGCTCCTGCCCGTGTTCGACCCGGCAGCCAAGGGCAAAGTTTTTTGTGCGGAAGCCGACCCCCCTTCTCATGAGCATGCGGTATGTTTCATGGGCAGAGTGTCCCGGTGCGATAATAAAATAATCCCCCTCAATGCCGCCTGATGTTGTTACTGCTTCTTGGACTTTGCCATTTTTAATCTTCATATCTACCAATACTGTTTCAAAAAGAATGCTCCCGCCGATATTGAGAAATTCCATTCGCAGATTCTTCACAATATTTCTGAGATTATCACTCCCGATATGGGGATGTGCCATGTATCTGATTTCTTCCGGTGCACCGGATTGAATGTAGCAGGACAGCATAAATTCCTTTTCCCGTGAAATATGCTTTGTCCTTGACGTTAATTTTCCATCGGAAAACGTCCCTGCACCGCCTTCTCCAAAGGCATAATTATTCATACCGTCAAATACACCATCGGCCTCAAACTTTCTGATGGCAGCGGCCCTCTTGCTGACCTTTGAACCCCTTTCAATCACTACGGTCTGTATTCCGGCTTTCTGCAATACAAAGGCTGAAAAAAAACCCGCGGGACCGCTGCCGACAACAACGGCCCTTTCTTTTCTTTTTTTAAAGGGGATATATAACGCGGGAGACAGGAAAGGTTGCCCCCCCTTAAGTTCTTCTGATATGATTCCCGCCCGGACCAGCCAGTGAATGTTGTTTTTGTTTCTTGCGTCAAGACTTTTACTTTCTATCTGAAAGGAGAATTCCCTGATATTCAGTTTTTTTTCTATTTTTTTTCGAAGGTTCGCCTCTCTATAACCGGTCGGCAGTTTTAATGATATTTCCCTGTATCCCATAGTACTGTTTCGTTTCCTTCCAACGTTCATATCAAAGACATATATTTCATACTAATCATCCGTTATCTCAGGCAATTATAGCAAAAGCACCCGCTTCGTCACAGGGAATCTGTCAAGAACAGGTAATGCGCTTAACGGCAGGCAATTACAAAATAAATTCAGTCCTGTGATCATCATCACATTTATCACCTGCAAAATTGTATATATTTGGTTAATGAAGGGA
>JBFKMY010000389.1:0-2342 GCA_041629615.1 Thermodesulfovibrionia bacterium
AAAATGCCTTGTTGCCCATCTGGTCAGGTCTATCCTTCTGGGGTCTGCAACAATAAGGGTGTTTCCTTTTTTAACGGCCCGCTTCATGCTGTAGGATATTACCGGATGGGATTCCGTGGTGTTAGACCCGATCACGAAGATTACAGGGACATCTTCTATCTCCCTGATGGAATTTGTCATTGCCCCTGCCCCGAGTGTGGAAGCCAGACCGGCCACCGTTGGCGCGTGTCACGTGCGTGCGCAGTGGTCAACATTGTTTGTTCCAATGACTGCGCGCATGAATTTCATCATAACGTAGTTGCTCTCATTGGTTGACCGTGCGCACCCTATCCCGACTATAGAGTCAGGACCGCTGGTTTTTTTTATTTCCATGAGTTTCCTCGCAGTAAAGTCCAGCGCCTCCTGCCAGCTCACTTCCTCCAGTATTCCATTTTTCCTCAACAGCGGTTTTTTCAGGCGGTAGGGCGAATGTACAAAGTCATATCCGAACCTTCCCTTTATGCACAGCGCTCCATAATTCGGCTCAACGTCTTCCACCCCTGACACCTTGATTATTTCATTGTCCTTGATATGCAGATAGATCTGACACCCCACCCCGCAGTAGGGACAGGTTGTTTTTATCTTATCAGCTTCCCACATTCTTCCCTTGCCGATTACCTTTTTTTCAATTAATGCCCCTGTTGGACAGAGCTGCACACATTCGCCGCACACCACACAGGACGATTCACCCATAGGTTTATTTGTATCGCACACAACGGTCATCCTGCTGCCGCGAAACCCCATATCAAGGACTTCATTTACCGCAATATTATTACACCCGAAAATACAACGATAGCACTGAATGCACTTGTTCATGTCCCTGACGATCATCGAACTTGACGCGTCAATGGCCATGTCTCTTTCAACAACAGGGAATCCTGATTTTTCGATGCCGAGTTTATATGCTACATCCTGAAGCTCACAGGCAGCGTTGGCCTCGCATGACATACAATTATGTTTTCCGTTTGACAGGAGGAGTTCAATAATCATTTTTCTGGTCTCAATAATCCTTGCCGTATTTGTATGCACTACCATACCGTCCCTCGCAAGAAGAGAACAGGACACATGCAGTCCCGGCATGCGCTCCACTTCCACAACGCATATCCTGCATTTCCCGGCCTGCCTGGTTTTGGGATGATAACAGAGGGTGGGGATATAGATACCGTTCCGGGCCGCTATTTTCAGTACGGTGGTCCCCTCTACGGCCTTGATATACCTGCCGTCAATATGTAAGGCTATTTCTTTCAATGAAGGCTTTCACCCTTTCTTATGCGCATGCGTTCTATACAATAAGTATACTATAAAGCACCTGTATAAACAGAAGGGCAAACAGCCGGATATGCCTGATGCTCCGCGTCAGGCATATCAGACAGCAATGAGAAGAACGATGAGCAAACAGTGAACATTTATGATGCAGATTTCAAGTTCCTGAAGTATTCAATAGTCGCTTTCAGCCCGTCATCGAGGCCGACTTTCGGCTTCCACCTGAATTTCTTTCTTGCAAGGGCAATATGGGGCTTACGCTGAACAGGGTCGTCCTCCGGCAGGGGCTTAAACACAATCCTGGATTTTGATCCCGTAAATTCTATGACCTTGTGGGCAAGTTCAAGAATGGTAAATTCCGTGGGATTACCAAGATTTACCGGTCCCGTAAAGTCATCGGGCGAGTCCATGAATTTAACAAATCCGTCAATCATGTCATCCACATAACAGAAGCTCCTTGTCTGTTCTCCCTTACCATAGACAGTTATGGGTTTTCCTGTTAATGCCTGCATAATAAAGTTGCTGACGACCCTTCCGTCATCGGGGTGCATCCTCGGACCGTAGGTATTGAATATTCTGGCAACTTTTATCCTGAGTTTGTGCTGACGGCGATAATCGAAAAAGAGCGTTTCAGCACATCGTTTCCCCTCATCATAACATGACCGGAAACCAACAGGATTGACATTGCCCCAGTATGATTCCGGCTGAGGGTGAATTTTTGGATCACCGTACACTTCAGATGTTGAGGCCTGGAATATTTTTACCCTCAGACGTTTGGCAAGGCCAAGCACATTAATGGCCCCGTGGACCGATGTCTTTGTAGTCTGAACAGGATCAAACTGGTAATGAATCGGCGAAGCCGGGCAGGCAAGATTATAAATCTCATCAACTTCCACATACAGGGGAAAGCATATATCATGTCTCATGACTTCAAAAAATGGATTACGGATGAAATGTACGATATTTGATCTCCGGCCCGTATAAAAATTATCGAGACACAGCACTTCATGACCGTCATCAAGGAGTTTTTTACACAGATG
>JBFKMY010000390.1:0-2338 GCA_041629615.1 Thermodesulfovibrionia bacterium
CGGTTTTTCTTTTATTCCTCCCATCCCCGGTTCGGACAGGAATGGCGTATTTGCACTAAGAACTATCAGGGACGCTGATGAAATAATGCAGTATGCAGAAGGAAAAAAGAAAGTAATACTCATCGGCGGCGGGGTCCTTGGGCTTGAAGCAGGAAACAGCCTGAGGAAAACAGGCCGTGAAGTGACGGTTGTTGAGTTCTTTCCCCGCCTGCTTCCCCGGCAAATGGACCCGGAAGGTGCAGAGGTCCTCAAAGCACAGATGGAAAGCATGGGATTTCGTTTTTATCTCGGGGCAAAATCAAAAGAGATCACAGGAGATAAAAACGCTGAAGGGCTCTTGCTTGAAGACGGCACGGGTATTGAGGGTGATGTAGTCATCATCTCGGCCGGGGTGAGACCAAAGGCAGACTTATGTGAAAAGCTTGCCCTTCCCATCGGTAAAGGGGTAGTGGTCAATGACAGGATGGAAACGCAGGCGCAGGACATCTTTGCCGCGGGCGATCTGATAGAGCACAGGGAACGGTTCTACGGCATATGGCATGCGGCGCAGAAACAGGGTGAGGTTGCGGGAATAAATATGGCAGGCGGGGATGCCATATACGAGGGAACGACAATGTCGAATGTCCTTAAAGTCGTGGGAGTTGATCTTGCTGCTGCCGGTGACATAGATGCAGAGGGAGTCTTCGAATCTATCGTTCAAAAAGACAAAGACAAGCATATTTATAAAAAACTTGTATTAAAAGAGGGCGTTATTTCAGGATGTATATTATATGGAGACATTACCGGCTATAAGAAAATCCTCAGGGCCATGGATGAGAAGAAACATATCGGGAGCATAAGGAAAGACCTTGAGAAATGGGATTTGAGCGCCCTATGACAAAACCCGCGTATCGGCCCCGTTCTTATTGAAGAAAGCGGTCTTCGATCTACCATTCGGTAATATAAAGGTTTTTATAATATATACCGTATAGTAACTGATGGCTGTTGCGGGATGTTGAGCATAACTTATAAAATATAATTTATGTTAAAAAATGTAATATTTCTATTAATCTATTATGCGTAAATTTATTATTGTCCTTTCTCTGTTCATTTTTACAGTGTCAGGAATAATTACCTTTAAGGCATTAGGCATCTCTTCCACGAATACTGCTATTAAAAATACTGCAAAGGCCCCGCAGCCAAAATCCCCCTCGTCCGATGAGGCCGTTGAATCGGGGCTGCGTGCCGGAGAGCAGGCTGCCAATCGGGCCCTGGTTGATGAATTGGAGGCAACTATTGCGAAATTAGAGGATAAACTCTCAAATAACAATAAAGAGATGCAGGGAAATGCCGGACCCGGGACCTCCCGGGACAAGGCAAAGGTCTTATCTGTGTTGGGATCAGGGGCATTTAGCCCGGGACAGTTTGTCCTTAACGAGGATCTGGCAGCTGCGGTTAAAGCATTAGCCCCGGAGATTATGTCATCACCTGATCATCGTGTTATTATCGAAGGTCATACTGACAATGTCCCTATCAATACTTCTGTCGAAAAACGGTACGAAGATAATATGGAACTTTCTTTTCTCAGGGCAAAGGCCGTTGCCCGGACATTAACCGAAAACGGGATACCTCTGGATCGTATCTCGGTGATCGGCTATGGTGCTACGCGTCCGGTGGACTCCAATAAGACGAGAGAGGGCAGGATCAAAAACCGCAGGGTTGAGATAAAGCTCGTTCCCGGGGACAGGGAGTTCTGAACTGCCATGTACGCGAAGCACTTTGGCTTACATAAACTGCCCTTTGAGAATGTGCCTGATCCGATCTTCTTTTTCGATGAGGGGGACCATGCGAGGGTCCGTACGCGGATAGAAGAGTCCTTAAAGGCCGGTCGGGGTCTCTCGATCATATCGGGGCATATAGGCTCAGGCAAGACCACCATAAGTCAAATTGTCAAGGCTGATTTTTCCAGGGACATAAAGCTCATATGGATGGCAGAGCCGCCGGGCAACAGTATGGACCTTTTTCAGTTTATTGCCCAGGAGCTGGGACTGACCCCCTCGACGTCGGAAAAGACATTTGTAATGAGGGACATCAGGGAGGCCCTTTTAAAGATTAATTCTGAAGGCAATAAGTGTCTGGTGATTATCGATGAAGCCCATTTAATGACCGATGATACAATCAACGGCATCCGCCTGCTCAATAATCTTGAGGAAGGTTCTGCAAAACTTATTCAGATTCTCCTGCTTGGACAGGAGGAGTTAATGAACACCATAAACAGGCCGGAGATGGAACCCTTTAAGCAGCGCATTGCAACACTCGAAGTGCTGGGAAAGATGAATGCTGACGGCATACGTAAATA
>JBFKMY010000391.1:0-2337 GCA_041629615.1 Thermodesulfovibrionia bacterium
ATTCCAAAAAAAATAAGGGAGGCCACGCACCCTGAGGAAGGGCAGGTTGTGTCCATTTTATGCGCAGGCGACTCCCTCATTATTACTCCTAAAAGACTGGCGCTTGACGAAGCGCGACGAGAAATCAGGAAGATACTCATTGCATCGGGGGTGTCTGCTGAGGACGTGCTGTCAGGACTGAAAGAGGAACGGGAAACTATTTATAAAGAAACGTATGGCAAAAAAAGAAAGTAGGATTTTTCTTGATTCAAATGTGATTTTATCAGGGCTTCTGTCCGATAAAGGCCCCCCGCGTATTATCCTGGATCTTTTAAGCCTTGGACTTCCCATGTTTGTCGGGATGACAGGCGAGTACAATATCCTTGAAATCGAACGAAATCTGAAAAAGAAAATGCCGGACATCCTTCCTGTTTATAAGAAATTCATTCCTGAACTGAATTTGGAGATAATTCCGCTGCCTGCTGTCGGAATGATAAAAAAGTTCTCGGGGCTGATAGACGCGAAAGATGCACCTGTCCTTGCTTCTGCTATTGCAGGAAATGCAGATTTTCTTGTCACGGGTGATAAAAAGGACTTTTTATCGCTCAAAACGAAAAATTTCATCCCGAGAATAGTTAGCCCCTCAGAGTTTGTCCATGACGTTCTCCCTGAAGTGTTCAGGATGATCGAGCACGATCAATAAAGGCTGATACGCACTTTTTTTACTGTGTTGTTCAAGTATTAACATGATTCAAGCGATTTCTTATAGTATTATGCATTGCATAGCAAAGAACAGCCGTCCCCGCAGAAAACTGATCAGATTGCGGGGAGCCGTTTATGAAAAGCAGTGTAGTTGATAATATTGAGAAACTGTTGGACAAACTTGAGGACCTTCACTCTGAAATGTCGGTTGTTCACTATAAGGTTGCTTAAAGAACAACGTTAGAACATCAGTCCCTGGTCACCTTATTACCCTCACCATAATATCTCCAAACCCCGGTGTCCCGGTCAGGCGGTTGAAGTTCCCGGGGTCGTAAAGGTCATTTATATTTGCCGTGTACTCAGATGTATTACTCATAAACCCCAGTCCAGAGGCCTTCTGTCCGCCCGGTCCGAAGGGCACTTTAATGACGCCCGGCATAATCTCTTCTGTCAAATACGCCTTTCCTTTTATCTGTTTCTTCTGCGGGTTTTCAAGAATGACCGTGTCTCCTGTTTTAATACGTAAATTCTCTCCATCAGTCCGGTTGACGGCAAAGACGGGAATTGATACAGTGCCTGCCCTGAATGTTGTTTCTTTTCCCCCGGACATGCCGTATGCATCAGGCATCTCATCACCGGCCGGTATTGTATATTTGATTTCATCATTAAGGGGCTCCATACACTCGGTGTCTGTTTCTGAAAGGTATGGACAGATTACGGTCATGGTCATGGAATGGTGGACCCTTCCGCTTATTAGCTGAAAGGGGTAGTCTTTGCTGATTTTTCTGTAATCGGGGTTTTTAGGGTTCCACCTGCACTCTGTCCAGTAAAAAGTAGTGGGATAATTTGTCCTGAACTGTCTGTTTATCTTTTCGACATGGCTGAATGTAAACTCAAACTTATTTGAGGACGTTGCTGGACACAGGCCGGATGGGGCACCTTCAGAGTTTTTATACCGGTAGTAGCTGGCAGGCCAGACAGCAACCCCGTTATGCTCTCTCAGCCAGTCAACGGTCAGCAGTTCTCCGTATTTAATGATCGTATCGCCCCATATTGCTCTTGGATTGTCCGGCGTGCCTATGAGTAAGCAGCCTTCCGGCAGATCGGGATAGGGAAGGGGGGTCCCTATATTGTAGAAGCCGGGAGTATCCTGCAACTGTTCATTTATGAAATCTTTTTCCCTGGGGTATTTTAAAGCGAAGTCTTCGGCCCTGATATCGGGGTCACCATGTTTCATGAAAGCGTCGGACATGGCAATCATGAACTCATAGGATGTTCTGGATTCATGGAGGGGTTTTATGACTTTGTCTCTCAGGGCTATTTCCGGGCTCATGGTATACACGCTGCTGAGCCCCATCCTTTCAAGGTAGCCGGCTTCAGGAAAAATGATGTCTGCGTATTTGCCGGTTTCCGTGATATGGGTATCGATGTAAATATTCAATTCGACATTGTACTCACCGTTTTCATCTCTGGCCGTGAGGGCATCGATCCAGTCCTGTGTGTTTCCTGCAGTGATGACCGGGTTGCCTGCCCTGGTTACATATGCCTTAACGGGATAGGAATGATCTTTGAACGGTCCGTGTTTTAAGGTGACCCCTTCGCGCAGTTTCCCGGGCAGATCGACGAGCACGCCGTTTTTTGCCGAAGGGAAGTCTC
>JBFKMY010000392.1:0-2336 GCA_041629615.1 Thermodesulfovibrionia bacterium
CAGTTTAACAACAATATTAAATAAAGCAGACCTGGATTATCTGAGAATAGAGAGTTTCGGGAAATTTTACTCTGTACGTATCGGTAAGTTTAAAGACCATGCCGGGGCTGAAAGATTATATAACAGGATTAAATCACAGCTTTCTTCGGCCCGGATAATGGATGTTTATTTCATCGAAAAAAGGATTGTAACAATATATGACCCCCTGATAAAGGCTCAACGTGGAGGCGGGGCATTACAGGAGGCTTTGTCGAGAGAAGCCGCACGGAAAAGAGAGGGGACTGCAGATGCGCAGCCGGCGTCTGTCACCGGAAAAGCAGGCAGGAAAGGCGATGAACATAAAAAGAGAGACTATGGACAGGTCAGATTAAAGACCAAAGTCCCGGAACTCTGCTTTGAATGTCACAAGGAACTAAAAAAGGGCCAGTCTGACCGGTATGTCCATTTTTTGTTTAAAGGAGGAAAATGCATTACCTGTCACAATTCTCATGTAAGTAAAATAAAAGGCCTGATGATTGATGAAATTGATGCAATCTGCATGGGGTGCCATGATGATATAAGAAATCTTGTCAATAACGGGATAGTCCATGGCGCTCTCAGGGACAATAGTTGCACCGAGTGTCATTTTCCCCATAGCGGAGAAAATGAATATTTGCTGGTAAAAGAAGAAAAGGGGCTCTGCATTTCCTGTCATGAAGACTTAAACCAGCAGTTCAAGAAACCCTATATATGCCTCCCCTTTCAGGAAGGGAAGTGTTCATCCTGTCACAATTCACATGCATCGTCTATTGACGATTTACTGGTTTCTCCGCCGAATACGTTATGTAAAAAATGCCACGGACCTCAATGTAAAGTTGACAGGATTTCGATAGCTGCATTAGTGCAGGACAGCGAGTGTACTTCCTGCCACTCAGGACACAGTTCTTTTGACAGAGGGCTTCTCGGTCCCTACGGCCATAAGGTTTTTCTGGATAAAAATTGTGAGGAATGCCATAGTCCGGTTAAATCCGGCCGGGAGATGCCTACGAAAATAGATGGGGCTGATCTGTGTTTTAACTGTCACAAGAGGAGCACGTCGAAATATGAATACATAGACGACGATGTTCATATAAAAGATGCAAAAAATCCCTGTACTGTCTGCCATGATCATCATGCTTCGAGCCAAAGGAATCTCACGAAGAAGGAATCACACATTTGTATGAACTGTCATGAAAGTACCGAAAGAAGGACAGTAGCGATGGAGAATGCTTTGCGGTCGTCGGAATGCGAGCCGGTGAAAAAAAGACAATGTTTTGAATGTCATATTCCGGCACATTCGTCCCGTGCGCTTAATTACCGCGCAGATGAACTTGCCCTTTGCGCCAGGTGTCATGCATCTCAGCATAAAATTACCCATCCCCTCGGAACTGATGTGAAAGATCCGCGCAATGGCGAGCAAATGACATGTAATTCGTGTCACAGTATGCATTCTGCGAGTGCTGACTTCATGCTTACCCATGACAGAAAGAGGGCACTATGTATCCAGTGTCATGTGATGTAAATTATGTTTCGAAATTATTGTTTCTCAGTCAAATATTTGACGATTTTTATCAAGGTTCCGGGCATAATTATTGCATATTATTAAATGGATATACAGATTAAAAAAGGAGAGGTATGCGCATTTGATCTGGTTGAAAAAGTACATAATCCTGTTCGGAATCCTTGTCTCTGCTTTTTTTCCCCTTAAGGTTTCTGCTGTTATTACCGGACCGTGCAGTGACTGTCATACCATGCACAACAGCCAGAACGGCAATGCCATGGTGTCGTACCTGTACCCTGCGGAAACACCGGATGCACAGGAATACCTTCTTCGCGGGACCTGTCTGGGATGTCATGCCCAGGGCGCTGCCATGACTGCCACGATAGGCGGAAATGTTGTCCCGCAAGTTTATCACATTGATGGGACAGGGGACCTCGCAGGGGGCAATTTTGCCTATATCCTTGGTACAAAAGGAACGGGCGCGTCTGATGCCAAGGGACATAACGTTACAGACTTCGGCAATCCTGAGAATACCCTTTCAGCACCTCCCGGCCATCATGATCCTGATGGAATAGGAGTAAATATTACCTGTGCCGGCATAGCGGGGTGTCACGGGGTAAGAACATCCAGCGGGGGGATAAAGGGTTCTCACCACAGAAATGTCGACGGAAAACTCGATGTTGCCGATCGGGTTGGTAACAGTTATCGATTTTTAAAGAACGTAAAAGGACTTGAGGACCCGGACTGGGAGAAGACCGAAAGCGCAGCGGACCACAATGAATACTTCGGGGCGATTACCCCCATGACGTACGGCGGC
>JBFKMY010000393.1:0-2321 GCA_041629615.1 Thermodesulfovibrionia bacterium
GCATTAATGCACTCCGCAATTTAATATTTTCAGGCACTATCTGATTATCAAGGGTGAATAAATGGTCCTGCCCGTACACGGAAAACTATCCTGTTCAGGACGAGGGGCAACCCGGTCAAGTTCTCAGGTGAATAATCCGATATAACAGGCAGATGTCATGTAGATGACAAACATGATCTAAAAAATATTTTTTTTACGTAATATGAAGTTAAGGGAAGTCCTTCAAGAAATAAAAAGGACATGCAGGACGTGCAAAAAATGCGACCCATGCTGTACCGGTAATATAATCAAGAAGTATATTGCGAATAAGAAATTCGTTTTAAAGGCCGCATAATTGTTATTTTATAATCCATTTTTTTAAAAATGTCCCTGATCTACGCCTTAATAGTGTCATTTATATTTACATTTGTTAATTTATTTTACACTATCTCTTGTCTATCTTTTCTCATATATTTTAAAATCAGGCACTTACACATTGGTATGATATTTGCTAAATTATAATTATTAATCAATGAGTTGTGTCAGCTCATCACGAATAAGGCTTCTCATCGCCGGGGAGTCCGGGTGCAATAGCATGAAACATATCGTATGCGACGGCAAGTGTCAATATTGTACAACCTATGACTTCTGCAATTATTCCTGGAAAAAGCCGAGAGGAAAGGCAACGCACAAAGGAGTTAAGTCCGTACATTCAGCGCTACATCTGCATGGCACTCCAATCAGGACATCCGATCGCTTCATCTTTAAATGATATATTCTGATTCTCTAGTCAATGATGATCCTGTTCAGATCATGCTTTTTTGCTAATTTCATAGCCAGCTTATTTTTATTTAAATGAATAAGCGTATCATGTATTTCAAGTAAAAGATCTTCTTCCTCTGATAAATCGTGTGTATCAATCAGGCTTTCAATTTTACGTATCGTCTGTTCTATGATCCTGTCTGCTGTGACCGGTTTTTTTTTGTGCAGGAGCAGCAGGCTGTGGAGTTTCCCCCTGATCGCTGCTACTATCGCCAACTTTGACCTGGACAAAGCCACAAATGAGCCTCCTCTGATTTCCTCTCTATGGCACATTATAGGGATATTGAGAGAAAAGGCAAGAAAAAAACTGCAGCAGCATATGGTTTATCTGAAAAGAATTCTCAAAAAGTGTGATCCATATCACAGATTGCCTGGTATTTAAGTAATACCATATAAATAACAGGTCGCATTTGATTGAATGAAAGGGGGCAGACCTGTGGAGAATTTAAATAACATATTCGAATTTATTGCCGGGAAAGAATTCTCTATTCCTTTATGGGAAATGATCGTCTACGTTTTCTTTATTACTTTCTGTCTCCTGTTCGGAAAGCATCGATTGGGACTGTTAACATCATACTGTTTTGTGTTCTACTGGGGATTCCTTTCTCATCTGGACACTTTTTTTAACATAACATCGGAATACCAGTGGGGATTGCCGCTGTATGTTTTTTCCGGATTCACAATGTTTACGGTCGCCCTTGTCGGTTTCTTTGTTCAAAGCAGGGATTAGACAAGCGGGAGACGACCCGGCATGAGAGCAATTCCCTTTGACCCGCGCTTACCCTGTTTTCTTCTCTTTCAGGTACCTCTGCAACTCCTTTAATGCCCGCGCCCTGTGGCTCATGGAATTTTTTTCGTCATCACTCATTTCTGCAAAGGTCCTGTCATGCCCTTCCGGAGCAAAAACAGGATCATATCCAAATCCATTTTCACCCCTCGGGCCTGTTCCTATTATTCCCTCTGCATATCCCATGAATGTCTGTACGTTCCCGCCCTCAGCAAGTGCTATGCAGCAGACAAACCGCGCCGTCCTTTGATTATCCGGCACATCCTTCATTTCATACAGGAGCTTCTCAAGGTTGGCCGTGTCATCCGCCCCGTCACCTGCATAGCGTGCAGAAAAAATGCCCGGGGCCCCCTGCAATGCATCCACCTCAAGGCCTGAGTCGTCCGCAACCGCCGTCATGCCGGTTTTTTCCGCTATGGAGAGGGCCTTTTTAACAGCATTTTCTTCAAAGGTATCCCCGTCTTCCTCCACGTCATCCCAGGCAGGAAAATCATCAAGAGTGTATATACGAATGGCCGCTCCGGTGGCACCAATAATCCTTTTGATTTCCTCGATCTTCTTTTTGTTTTTTGTAGCAAGCACGATATTCATCATCTACTCCTTTAATTCCTCCATGCAGGGGGTGACACAGAGGAAGGGGTTATCTCTTTACTGTTAACTCCAGTTTCGATGCAATTTTTATCGCCTCAATCATGCTTGAGGGATCAGCCCTGTTCTTCCAGGCAATATCAAA
>JBFKMY010000394.1:0-2314 GCA_041629615.1 Thermodesulfovibrionia bacterium
AAATATATTAGGGGATATCCTCTCTCTATGATAGTATATGACTTGTAACTATATTTCTTTTTTATGAACGAGTGTAGTAGTATATATACTTGCAAGCAATGGAGTTTACCCTTACTCATATTAAGGATAATATACTATGAATCTGAAAGCTGGAATGCACTGCAAGGCGTGCAACGGAAAATTGACACTCAAGGTCGGTTGAAAGAGTGTTAATCTGCGCTGCATGGAGTGCAGCAGGACGTATCCCTTAGACGATTACATCAATGAAATGGACGCCTCCTTCTGGCAGCAGCTTTCCCACCGTTCCTGCGACCGGACATAAATTCCATTACATCCCGGACCCGCCCTTTTCAAATATACTGAATTCAAGCCAAGCATTGACAATTACAATCATTTTCCAGTATCATTTTATGTTCAAATCTTTTTGCACAACATGAAGAGAGAGGAATTATGAAAACCCTATTTGCTAAAAAAACAGATGTTTCACAGAAATGGCACCTGATAGACGCTGATGGCCTTGTCCTGGGCCGGCTGGCCTCGCAGGTCTCAAAGATACTGAGAGGTAAGGACAAACCGGTTTTCACTCCCCATGTTGATACCGGAGACTTTGTTATTATCGTAAATGCAGATAAAATTCGTTTAACCGGAAATAAACTTGATAACAAAACATACTATCATCACACGGGATATCCGGGAGGGATTAAAAAGGCGGTTGCAAAAGACATCATGAACGCTGCTCCTGAACGAATAATCTACAGAGCGGTCCGCGGCATGCTCCCCAAGAACAGGCTGGGCAGGCAGCAATTCAGCAAATTAAAAGTATACAGCGGTCCTGATCATCCTCATAAGGCCCAGAACCCGGAAACGCTAAATATAATTCTGAAATAAGGAGCATTTGAAAGATGGCAGACATCCAGTACAACGCAACAGGCAGGAGAAAATCATCGATCGCCCAGGTATTCATGACACCCGGTACGGGAAATATCGTTGTAAATAAAAAACCGCTTAATCAGTATTTTCCTCATGAAACAATGAAAATGATTATCCAGCAGCCCCTGCATGTTGTTGCTGTTACCGGTAAGTATGATATAACGGTCAGGGTCACAGGCGGCGGATACAGCGGACAGGCCGCTGCAATCAGGCACGGCATATCGAGAGCGCTGGTATCGGCAAACTCGGATTTCAGGGGAAAACTGAAAAAAGAAGGCTTATTGACGAGGGACCCGAGAACGGTTGAACGGAAAAAGTACGGTCAGAAAGGCGCACGGGCACGCTTCCAGTTCTCAAAGAGATAAGAACAAGAACACGGACGGGACATGTTAAAAGTTGCCATCTTAGGCGGAAGCGGATATACGGGTTCTGAACTTATACGGCTCCTCCAGACCCATCCGCAGGTGGAAGTCACGGCCGTCACATCGGAACGCTCATCGGGGCTGCTCATTTCCGACACCTTTCTTCATTTCAGAAATACCTCATTAAAATTCGAAGCCTTAAACCTGAAGGACCTCATAAAAAAGGCCGATCTTTTTTTTCTCTGTCTGCCCCATAAGACATCCCAGGAAACAGTAGCGTTCCTTCACAATGCGGGGAAACGGGTCATCGATCTCTCCGCAGACTACAGACTGAAAAGCGCAAAGGTCTACAAAGAGTGGTACAGCATTCCCCATCTGTATTCCCCCCTTCTCAGGAAGGCCGTGTACGGGCTGCCCGAGATATACAGGAAAAAAATCAGGAACGCATCAATCATCGCCAATCCGGGCTGCTACCCTACGGGTGCCATTCTCGGTCTTGCCCCCGTAATCGGGGAGGATTTTATCAACAGGAACACAATCATCGTGGATTCGAAATCAGGCACATCGGGTGCCGGGAGAAGTCCTGCACAGCCTTTTATGTTCTGCGAGGTGAATGAATCAGTCAGGGCCTATGCCGTTACCGTCCACCGCCATACGCCCGAGATAGAGCAGGAACTGAGTTCCCTTTCAAAAAACAAAATCACGATCGTCTTTACCCCCCACCTGATACCCATGGACAGGGGAATACTGAGCACAATATACGTCCGTTTAAAAAAGAAAGTCACCATATCCCACGTACAGAAGCTCTATCACAAATTTTACCGCTCCGAACCCTTTGTCAGGATATTGCAGAACGGGAGATACCCTGCTACAAAGGCTGTCAAGGGAAGCAATTATTGTGACTGAGATTCCTTACCAGGTGAATAAAGCTGATATGATCGTGAAAACGGCTCAGTTAGTTAATGATGGTAAGATCACAGGAATCTCTGAGATTAGAGATGAGTCAGATAGAAACGGGATGC
>JBFKMY010000395.1:0-2308 GCA_041629615.1 Thermodesulfovibrionia bacterium
ATCGTTTCCTGTTAATATACAGGCAAATACTGATCGATATAATGACCATGGAATATACGGCATAGTCAAATGTTTGCGATGCATCATATCCGTAGCGTATTCCGAGAGTATCAAAGAGTACCTGCAGAAAGGGATAAAGAATTATAAATCCTGTCAGGGCACCAATAAAGAGACTTGAGATCAATGCATATGCCGCTAATATATAACGATAAACTGTTTTATTGACCATATAAGTATTATATTCCATCGGCATATTTTTTTATTCTCATCTGCTTTATGTTTATACATAATCACTTCTTTGCTTACTTCCTTCAAACTTTCACACTTCCAAACTTCCCCGCTTCATCACTTTTCATCTTTTGATGGTATAATTCCTCATGCGTTTTATTGCAGATCTCCACGTACATTCAAAGTATTCGCGGGCCACAAGCAAGGAGATGTGTCCGGAAAGCATATGGAGATGGGCACAGCTCAAGGGGATCTCGGTCATCGGGACTGGAGACTTTACCCATCCGGAGTGGCTAAAGGAACTTCAGCAAAAGCTTGAGCCTGCCGGCAACGGGCTCTTTGCTTTAAAAAGTGCCCTTCGCAGCAATGATGTTCCCCTCTCATGCGCATCAGATGTGTATTTCATGCTCACGGCAGAGATAAGCTGTATCTATAAAAAAAATGACAGGACGCGAAAGGTGCATTCAATACTGTTTGTGCCTGGTTTTTCCGATGCTGCAAAGATCGGTCGTGCACTTTCAAAGATAGGGAATGTTCATTCCGATGGACGGCCCATTCTCGGGCTGGATGCAAAGGAGCTTTTGAAGATTGTCAAAGATGCATCACCTGAAGCAATGTTCGTTCCCGCCCATGCGTGGACGCCCCATTTTTCCGTATTCGGTGCTGTATCGGGGTTCGACTCCCTGGAAGAGTGCTTCGATGAACTGACGCCCCATGTCCATGCCATTGAGACAGGGCTTTCATCAGACCCGCCCATGAACTGGCGCCTTTCGGCGCTTGATAAAATAACCCTTATATCAAATTCCGACGCCCATTCACCTGCAAAGATCGGTCGTGAGGCAAATATATTCGATACGGATATAGCATATTCGTCAGTGATTGATGCTTTAAAGACGCGGAAGGGGTTTAAGGGGACCATTGAATTCTTTCCCGAAGAGGGCAAATATCATTATGACGGCCACAGGACGTGCAGAGCAAGCCTGACACCTGAGGAAACGATCAGGCATAACTACCTTTGCCCTGTGTGTAACAGGAAGGTGACCGTCGGCGTAATGCACAGGGTCGAAAAGCTCGCAGACAGGGAAGAGGGTCATAAGCCGGATGGATCACCTCAGTATCATTCCATCATTCCTCTTCCCGAAATTATCGCTGAAGCATTAAAAGTGGGGGTCAACAGCAAGAAGGTGAGCAATGCCTACCTTGGTATGCTTACAAAGCTCGGGAGTGAATTCAGGATCCTCATGGATATATCCCCCGATGACATTGAAAAAGCCAGCTCTCCCCTGTTCAGAGAAGCCATATCAAGGATGAGAACAGGGAACATTCATATTGCACCGGGATATGACGGGGAGTTCGGGAAGATCAGGATTTTTGAAGAGGGAGAGCGGACATTGACAACTTTCTGAATTCCGCATCAGATGGATTTGTGCTGATGTCTATCACAGTCTTTTGATATCATTCATTGTTCTTTCGAATAGTTCTGTTAAATTAATCTCATCAGAAGCGCGATCAAACGCTGCAAGCCACTTTTTGATATACTTCTTATTAATTTTTTTATTCTTCAATAGCACATTCTTTACATCTTCCAGGTCCCGTGCCCTTCCGGCAAACAACTTGTGGATAATCACATCTTCAACAGAAGCAAATGCAACGGACGTTCTACCGATAATGATCTTATTGGCCCTCTTAATGGCCTGTTCTTCATAAGGAGTAAATGAGAAAATGAAATCAACCCTGATGCCGGAAGTCCTGTCTTCGACAGGAAGAACAAATGTCTTTGCAACAAATTCCTGATATTTATCCGGAAGGATTTTCAATTTAGCAGCATTACACAACTGAACTATATCTGATAAACGTTCAACGGGCGTCCCGAGCGTAATATCAATGTCTTTTGTCAGCCTGGGAGTTCCGTACAGAAGAACGGCCTGTCCGCCGATAATCATGTAGGGTATTCTCAATTTGTCGAGATTTCTGGCAAGCCTGGAAATTAATCGTTCAAACATTGGATGAATTCAGTATGCGGGCCATTCTGATATCCGTCTCTATATCATCAAGAGGATTATTCAACGGCAACACCAGA
>JBFKMY010000396.1:0-2305 GCA_041629615.1 Thermodesulfovibrionia bacterium
CGCTTCTGTCTTGTTCACTGTGCTTGTTGCATTCTTCATGAACAGGGCACTGACAGACCCTCTCAATAATCTGGTTGCCGCTACACGACAGGTTTCCCGCGGGGACCTGAGCATAGAAATACCAATCAACTCAAATGATGAAATCGGGGAACTGTCAGCTTCCTTTAACAAAATGGTCAAAGATTTAAGGGAACAGAAGACCAGTCTTGTGGAAAATAAAGACTACGTCGACTCCATTATTGCGGGAATGGCGGAGACCCTTCTGGTGCTGGATTCCAATGGGAACATCAGGACGGTCAACAACGCGGCCTGCGAACTGCTCGGCTATGATGAACAAGAACTGGTCGGCATGGACATAAACAATCTGTTTACAGACGATGATGATGAGCATTCTTCGCATGACTGGAGTTACCGGAACCATCGGCTGTCTCTCAAGGCCAGGGACGAGACACGTATCCCGGTGCTGTTCAGCAGTTCCGGATTACGGGATAAAGACGGCAATATCACCGGCATCGTGTGTGTTGCCCAGGACATCAGCGGACTCAAAAAGGCGGAAAAGGAATTACGGGAAAACGCCCTGAGACTTGAGGAAAGCAACAGTGAACTGAGGCACTTTCTTCATATCGCCTCCCACGACCTGCAGGAACCCCTGCGCAAAGTCATTGTCTTCGGAGACCGGTTAAGAGAAAAATATGCGGACACGGTGGGGCAGCAGGGCCTTAATTATATTGAACGGATGCAAAGGTCGACCAGGAGGATGCAGACTCTTATCGACGACCTCCTGACATTTTCAAAGGTCACGACAAGGGAAAAAGAGTTTGAACCGGTTGACCTTTCTCAGGTGGCGCGGGAAGTAATTGAGGACCTCGAAGTGTACATTGAACAGCAGAGAGCAGTAATAGATATCGGACACCTCTCCTCCATAGATGCCGATCCTGTCCTTATCCGTCAACTGTTCCAGAACCTGATCGGAAACTCGCTGAAATTCAGCAGGGCGGACACGCCGCCGTCAATCAGAGTGCATGGAACGCTGGTATCCGGCAGCGGTTCAGACAGCGGAAAAAACGGCAGGGAATTCTATGAGCTGACCTTTCAGGATAACGGGATAGGATTTAATGACAAATATGCAGACCGGATCTTTGCCGTGTTTCAAAGACTTCACGGGAAAAACGAATATAAAGGTACAGGCATAGGCCTTTCCATCTGCAGGAAAATAGCAGAGCGGCACGGAGGCACCATCAGTGCAAAAGGAGTGCCGGGGGAAGGGGCCGCATTCACGGTTACCCTTCCGGTCAGCCATTTAGCTCAGCTATGATATCGCTATGGCAATATGCCATAAATTTATGTTGCTTAAGCAATAAAAAATATTTAATAATAGAGAGTAGTACTTTTCCTTAATGGTTTAGCTAAAGTAATTGCATTACATGGTCGATAATTACGTAGGATATCTTTACATAATGAACGTGCGATGTATCAAAAGAGACAACCGCGCTGAAATGACGGTGCTTTTATTGCGCAGATCATTGAGACAAGAAAATGCTATTTAAAAACAAGATAATAAAATACATCTTCCTTATCCCGCTGCTGATCGGCATTTCATTCCCTTTCATCAATATATATTTTATCTACCCCTCATTTACCGATCTGCTGATCCAGAACACGGAACAGGAAGCAGTCCGCATGGGGACTCATTTGTCAGACGTGTATTTCCATGACAAGAGAGCATTAACAAAAGACGATCTAGAGCATATAGCAGGTCAGGCTGAAACCCATACACATCATTTCAAATTAATGAAGCTAAAAATATTCCACCCCTCCGGCGAAATCGTTTATTCAACATCCCAAAATGATATAGGCACGGTTAATGAAAATGCCTATTTCCATGATATTGTAGCAAAGGGACATCCCTATACAAAGGTCGTCAGGAAAGACGCGAAATCACTTGAAGGAGAAGTGGTGCCGAGGGACGTTGTTGAGACGTATGTGCCGGTTATGTCGGAAGGCGAATTTATCGGAGCATTCGAAATCTACTACGATATCACCGAAAGCAACAAGGCCCTTTCTCTTGTTATGATGAAGTCCGCATTAATACCCATAGTGATGACCCTTGGCGGCATCATCCTGACAATCGCAATTCTGATCAAACTGGACAGGATCATGATCAAATACAAAGAGGCCGAGAAGGAACTGCGCAAACTCCTGCGGCAGAAGGATCTGGGCATGCTGTTCGAGGCGGTCCACACCACCGTCGACGAGTACCTGGATCACTGGCTCGAGGCGGCCGCCAAGCCGAGGCTCAGGGCGA
>JBFKMY010000397.1:0-2287 GCA_041629615.1 Thermodesulfovibrionia bacterium
ATTAAAAAATGCTGAATATTCATATAACACATTGATTAAAATTGATTATTTATTTTCCACCATCCTCTGGCACGCAAATTGATACATAGAGAGTATAAGATTATGCAGGGCGGGCCACATGAAACAGCCTTAGAGGGGAAGATGTAAAGAGAAAGGAGGACGCCATGAGAGAAACAGCAATTGCCCTTGATCGCAGGGGATTTCCTGACCGGAGAATGTTTACAGAACGCCGCGAAATCAATGACAGAAGAACCCGTGAGGAAATCAATGAAAATGAAGCATTAAATGAGAGGAGGACACTTCCTTCGGGTCTCAGATTATTGTGCATGATGTTAATAACAACAATTGGTGTTGCAATATATATGACAACAGGGCTTTATGGTGCTGTTGACTCCATTATCGGGCACATTGTTTTGGGCGGCGGTATTATATATGGCTACCTGGCGGCATTCAACCGGGGTTTATCCTCGCGCTAAGCTTTACCCATACTCATCTGGACCGATGAGTATGGGGTATCAATAAGGAGGGGCGAAAGTTCAGTTGCAGGTCCCGGGTAACAAAGATAAATTGAATAGGGAACGGAGATATTGGAGAAGAATCCCTGCCCGGATGAACACCCTGTTATGCCACGAAAATATTCTGTATTCAGGAACTGTTCTCAACCTTTCCGAAAGGGGTCTTTTGATGAACGTAAAAGCACTGCTGGCCGACGATGCGCTCCTCGCATTGAGTATCCGCCGGGAAAGGGAAATCATGGTCTCTGCAAAGGTCAAGTGGAAAGAGAAAACAGGCACCCGCTACAGGATGGGTGTGGAAATCGCCGCCACATCCGGCGACTATGCGAAACTGATGAAAGGAAGGTCATCACATCATTCTCCTACCAAAGCAATGATAAAAATGCGTCAAGGTCAGTCTGAAGACGGTTAAATTTGCACCATATGACCATACACTGCTCTGAGCGGTAACAGTACCCGTCTTTTATGACCACATGAATGGTAATCCCTGTTCTTTCCCTGTGCGGACAGGACAAATGAAGTTTGCCTGTTTCCACAGCATAGGATTTCCCCATGATCAGGTCTTTTTTCATACTTTTATTTTAGTCTTAATGAGGATACTTTGCAAAGTGAATAATGAGCCGCATGTTCGCGCCGCGCTGACCGATCAGACAGCTTAACGAATCATTTCATTGAATTTCTAACAACATGTACTGCTCCTGCTGGAGTTGTTTTAAGAGCCCGAAATCTTTTTTCAATTCCGCTTCTTTAATCTTATGCTGCAGTTCCTGCAGCATAAATTTCCGTTTATTTCCCCTCATACTTTTAATGCAGTCATTCATGGCTTTTTCCGGATCCTCGAATTCCGGATTTTCATAATCTTCCTTTAATGCTATTCCGGTAAGGAAGTCTTTCTCTTCCCCTTCACACCGGGACATAAGATCATTGAATTCTGCTGTTCCCTCTTTGATTCTCTTAAATAGAGACCGGGTAACAGGGTCTTTAAAGTCTTCGGACACAACCTGTTGACACACTTCGGCGGCTCTTTCAGGCCGCTGAATCAGCAGCTTGATAATATATACTTCATCTCTCGGTCTGGTCACGGGTCGGGCCTGAGGTTTCGGGACACCTTTTTCATCCCTCGTACCGGGTCTCATCTGCACTTTTTTCAGCTGCTCCATCACAAGAGACTCTCTGATATTTAATTTTTCGGAAAGAACCCTGACATATTCACCCACAAGTATCTTGTCAGGCACTTTAGCTATTGTGTCTATCGCCTCACGGGCCATTGCGCGTTTATCCCCTTTCTGGCGCATAATGAAGTCGATAATTATTAGGGGATTATCAAGTAAATCCTGAAAGGCCTCCTTTCCCCTCTTCCGCAAATAACTGTCAGGGTCTTCGCTTCCAGGTATGGAGAGGACCTTCACGTTCAGGCCGGATTCCAGCAGTATGGCGGCCGCACTTTTCGCTGCCTTGATACCGGCGCTGTCACTGTCAAAAACAATCACCACGTCCTCAACAAACCGTTTTATTAATTTCCCCTGTTCCCGTGTACAGGCCGTCCCGAGGGGGGCAACGGAGTTTTCAAACCCGTATATGTAGGCGGTAATAACATCAAGATAGCCTTCCATGAGCAACACATACCCATCTTTTTTTATACTCTCTTTTGCCCTGTCAAGACCATAGAGGGCCCTGCTCTTGTTGAAAATGAGTGTCTCCGGTGAGTTCAGATATTTCGGGTCATTTCCATTAATCGATCTTCCCCCAAAGGCAATAGTATCTCCCGTGAG
>JBFKMY010000398.1:0-2271 GCA_041629615.1 Thermodesulfovibrionia bacterium
CTTAAGAAATTACTCAGAGATATAGTCGATGAAGACGCATCAGTAAGACGTTCATCCGCAGAGGCCCTCGCGGACGGTGACGAAAGGGCAGTGTATCCGCTTATCAATGCACTGAGAGATGAGAACCTTGGAGTGCAGGATGCAGCGATGCGGTCCCTTATGGACATCAGGGGAGAGACAACCGCATATATGGTGCTGCCCCTTCTCAGGGAAAACGCTTTCCTGAGAAATACAGCAATGATTATATTACGGGAATTAGGCAAAATTACCGTTCCGCTCCTCTTCCCTTTACTGAGTGATAAAGATGAGGACATCAGAAAATTCGCTCTGGACCTTATACATGATATTCAATATTGCGGTTACCCTGAAAGAGTGGCTGAAATGCTTACTGAAGACCGGAATGCAAATGTCCGGGCCTCTGCCGCTAAAACAATCGGAAGTTTACAGTATAAAAGCGCTGTCCCTCAGCTCATACAGGCCATAGGGGACGAGGAGTGGGTCTGCTTTTCAGCGCTTGAAGCACTCACCTGCTTTAAAACTGAAAGCGCCATTCCCCCGATGCTGGCCCTCCTGCATAGCCCCTCTGAAGCAATACGATGCGCAGCCATTGAGGCCCTGGGGAAAATGGGCTCCTCAAAAGCCATTAAACCTCTTACGGGACATTTATCAAAAACAGAGGGCTTTGAAAAGAGAGCAACCATAAAAAGTCTTGTCCAGACAGGATCCGTTCCCTCCCTGCCCGGGGTATCAGATGTTCTTATTGACATGCTGCAGGGGGACGACTGGGAAGATAAATGTACGGCGGTGAAAGGCCTGGTTTCCCTGAAGGCCGAATATGCCATTCCTTACCTCATTGATGCGGCCGGCTCACTCGATCTCTCCTTTCCTGAGAATGAAGAGAAACTGCACGTGATGAAAGAAGCGATTCACAGCTTTGGATGTAATCCTCCCCTCATGGAATTACTTAATGACACAGCCGTTAAATACCGGGGAAAAGTCGTTGCCATAGAAATCATTGGAGATTTAAAATGCAGGGAATCAGCCCCTTCCCTTATTAAACTTCTCAAGAGCAATTACAGAGATGTGAGAAGAGCAAGCATAAAATCCCTTGGTCAGATAGACAGTGCTCAAGCAAAGAAGTGCCTCATCAAGGCAATGAACAGTGATGACGGTCATGTCAGGAAAACCGCGGCGGCGGCCCTTGGAAAAAGAGCAGAAATGACTGCCTTTGAGCCCCTTATGAAAATGCTGAAAAACGAAATATACAGTGATGTTATTGATGCATGTATTGAGGCACTTATGACCATTAATGCATCACTGTTTTTATCTCGCATTGACGAATATAATGATGATATCCGGGACAGGGTTGCACCCTATACATTACAGCTGAATTCGGGGACACCATGCTGAATATCGCCCTTTCAGATCCTACCTTCAAAGCCCTGCGTGAATATATATATGAAAAGAGCGGCATTTATATAAACGACACCAAGAAATATCTCATTGAAAACAGACTTTCACGCATCCTACAGGAAAAGAAACTCAAGAGCTTTGAAGACTATCTCGAGCTCATACGGTTCAGCACAAACGGAAACGAACTGACCAGGCTTTTTGATGCCGTAACGACGAATGAAACCTATTTTTTCAGGGAACCCCAGCAGTTAACAGTATTTTCAGAACATATCCTCCCGCTTATAATGAAGCAAAAAAAAGCCCCATCAAATATAAAAATCTGGTCTGCCGCCTGCTCTTCAGGGGAAGAACCGTATACGTTATCAATGATCCTCATGGAAAAGCATCTCGTGCCCAATACGTTTGAAATATATGCATCAGACCTGAGTGAAGGGGCACTGGATACGGCGAAAAGGGCCGTGTATACCTCATATTCTGTCAGAAACATCCCTGAACCATACCTGAAGAAGTATTTTTCAAGTAACGGCCTGTCCCATTCCCTGAATGCTTCTGTAAAAAATACCGTTAAATTTATGAACGTCAATCTTATTGATAACAGGAGCATAAAATCTCTTCGCGGGATTGATATTATTTTCTGCCGGAACGTGCTCATTTATTTCGATGCAAGGGCAAAACAGAAAGTTGTATCGCACCTTTATGACAGATTAGCTCCCGGCGGGTATTTATTTATCGGCTCATCGGAAAGTCTGCATAATGTAACAAGGGCCCTCAGACCCTGTGTTATCAATAAAGTCATTATGTATCAGAAAGAGTAAGAATGGATAAATCAACAAAAGACTTCACCGTAAAGAGAGACGA
>JBFKMY010000399.1:0-2269 GCA_041629615.1 Thermodesulfovibrionia bacterium
GGACTGAATTTTATTGATGACATCACCGATGTCCAGACCCTCGCGGAAATCGGCGTTATCCTCCTGCTTTTCACAATAGGCATTGAATTTTCACTGTCCAGATTTTTAAAAATGCGCCTCGAAGTCTTTGGCATCGGCGGGCTTTATGTCTTCATGACCGTATCGCTTACGGCCCTCATTTCTTATCAGTGGCTGAGAAACACCAATACAGCGGTCTTCACCGGCTTTTTAGCAGGATTGAGCAGCACGGCAGTTGTAATGAAACTGCTTTCCGACAGGGCGGAGATAGATACGCCGCATGGAAGGACCAGTGTCGGCATACTGATTTTCCAGGACCTCTGTATTGTGCCTTTCATGCTTTTCATTCCGATTTTGTCCGGCGGCGGCGGGATCTCCGACCTGATCATAACGTTTGGAAAAGCCCTTGCAATTATTGCCGTGGTGGTGCTTTCCGCCAGGTGGATCGTTCCGAATTTATTACATCAAATTGTACGTGCGAAAAGCCGGGAGCTTTTTGTCATTTCGATTTTAATCATGTGTTTTGGCATCGCCTTTCTGACGTCGGAGTTTGGCCTTTCACTCGCCCTCGGCGCATTTCTCGCCGGGCTTGCGATCTCCGAATCTGAATACGCCCATGAGGCGACCTCAACGATACTGCCGTTTAAAGACAGTTTTAACGGACTTTTTTTCATATCCGTGGGCATGCTCATGGACATGTCTTTTTTTATTAAGAATATAATGTTTGTTCTCTCTCTTGTTTTCGGGATAATTATTTTAAAATTCATTACCGGTTTTCTCTCCATGTATCTGATGAAGCGCCCCTTGCGGACATCAATCCAGTCAAGTATGGACCTTGGACAGGTCGGCGAATTTTCATTTGTGCTGGCTGTTGCAGGGCTTTCGGCAGGTCTGATTTCAAATGATATGTATCAGTGGTTTCTCTCCGCGTCTGTATTGACAATGCTCCTGACTCCGTTTGTCATGCAAATTTCTCCGTTTATATCGAGCAGGCTGAGTTCCCATAAAATAATGCAAAGGATCGAGAGGCTAAAAGATATTCCGGAGCATAAAGAGTTAACGGAGAAAGGAAGATCTCATGTAATTATTATCGGTTTTGGGTTAAACGGCCGGAACCTTGCAAGGGTTTTACGAGAGGCAAATATATCCTATGTTGTACTTGAATTTAACGCCGAGACAGTCAGGGAAATGAAGAAACAGGGAGAACCCATATATTATGGTGACGGTACAAAAGGCGAAGTGCTTCTGCGGCTGGGCGTAAAAACGGCAAAGATAATGGTCATTGCCATCTCTGACCCTGCTTCCTGCAGGAATATCGTAAAGTCGGCAAGAAGGCAGAATCGTGATTTATTTATCATTGTCAGAACGCGATATGCTTCTGAAGTCGACGAGTTGTTAAAACTCGGGGCTGATGAGGTCATTCCGGAGGAGTTTGAAACCTCGGTTGAGATATTCTCAAGGGTCCTTGGCCGGTATCAGATACCAAAAAATGAGATTTTCAATTTTGTTGATATGATCAGGGAAGACGGTTACAGAATACTGAGACAGAAAAGGACTGCGGCCAGGAAGCCGCTCTTTGACAATTACGCTGCGCTCTCGAATATCGCGGTTGAGGCCTGTAAGATCAATGAGACTTCTCCTGTGCAGGGCAAATCCATCGAGGAAGTCAGATTTCGCAAAAAAACAGGTGCTACGATAATAGCAATTCAACGGGACAAGGTAATGCATACAAGCCCTGACCCGCAATTCAGCTTCCAGGTCCAGGACATAGTTTTTATTACGGGCACAAGAGAAGATATCAACAGGGCCATTGTGTATATTAATGAAGGCAAAATAGACGGATAATCCTTTTGCCACAGTTAAAAAGCACGGACGATTTTTCCATGATCAGTCATTTTGTGATTTTGATCACATTATTAAACAAGAAATAACATTAAGCTATCTGTAACAATTATTAAATAATATGTTGACACCAATACTGTTTTTGGTAGCGATTCTGAATCTGACATAAATATGAAATCAAATCTGCTCTTCATATCATTACTCGCGTTATTCGCTGTAATGACAATAAAAGAATCTGCCGCTGTTACCTTTGATGCCTCCCTGGAGGGGAACGGGAATGCAAGTTCTGCGTCTTCTGTATCTGGCAATAGTGTAATGAATCCGGAGATTCGCTTTATTGACTTTAATGACCTTAAGCCGGCAGGAGCAAGCCTGGATGAGGTCTGGTCCGGCATTGGCATTGACCATA
>JBFKMY010000400.1:0-2266 GCA_041629615.1 Thermodesulfovibrionia bacterium
AAGCACCAGCCTTGTGGCAGCCCTCAAGGTTTCATGACCTCTGATGAATTCAGCCATAGGAGGCGATGCACTGTAATAGAAGGAAACTAACGCCTTTCCCGGAGCGTTCGTGAGAAGATATTCGTCTCTGAAGTCCCTCAGCACCTTGACCTGCGGCTCAAAATAGCTGCCATAGGCGGCAGTCGCTATAAAACAATTACCACCATCACCGGCATTTTCCTGTGTACCAGAGTCCTCGACTGGCACCTCAGGATCGGTATATCTGAAAATCGCCAGAGAAGAGTTGCCATTCTGGTCGGTAACTTTAAAAGTGATATCAATATGCTCGGTTTCCGGGGAGGCGGGCAGCACCCATGAGAACAAAGCAGTTTTATTACCGTTAGCTGCAATCGTCGGCAAGTTCCCCGACAGAAAATCAACGGGAAGCCCCGGAGATAAGCTGATATCGATGATCTCCCACGTATAAGGTACGAACGGACTGCCGTCAGCTTCAAGAGTTGCAGTATATGGTGTACCCACTTCCTGTGACGGGAGATCCGCGGTAACAATTGTTATATGCTGCGGTGTATCACATAGACTTCCGCCCTTCATGAACATTGCTGAGTCAATTAAATTATCATCACCATCCGCAATGGCAAGCTTGACTTCGTATACTTTAGAAGGATCAAGACCCAGTGCATAGGCAGTAATAACATGGGTAAATCCATCATATTCAATATCAAAAGGAGCATTACCGGGAGGGAGAAACTCAAGAAAATCATTATTTATATAAAAACTTGAATTGTCTATATGGTTGATGTTATTGATTGAAACAGGGATAGTCGACAGAGGGATAAGAGCTATATCGGTAAAAGCACTGCCGGAACCTTTTTCTCTGTACAGGAAGGCAAATGTATCATTATAGGTTGTGCCTACTTTCTCTTTATACTCGTCTGATGCAAAAACAAAGGTAATAAAAAAATTCCCTGTTGCTGTCTGCAAATCAAATTCAAGGGAAGTAGCATCGGTCGTTGACAGTCCCGGAATCAGGCTTTCAAGATCAGCGTCATTCAGCCCGCTGGCAATACCGGATATGTTCGGAGCGGAGTTCTTTCCATTGCTGTCTCCTTCTGCGTTTACCGCCTCTCCGGTAGTAAGTATGATACCGGAATCTATACCAATCCCGGATGACAGACCTCCGGTGAACGTCCCTGACGCATCCAGCGCACCGGTATACTTTACATTTGCTACATTTATCCCTGGACAGACCCCCGGATCAACTATTCCATTCGCCCCGTTCATAAGGGTATTCTCCAGGGCAGCGATATTGCTTTCCGTCTGAACTGTTACAGCTCCTGCATAGCCTGCATGTATAAATATCAAGATAAAAACCAGAAGAACCGGGAAAATATTCCCTCTTGTCCGCCTGTGAAAAGACATAATATTATTGACTGTCACCATTTTCAGCTCCTTGTCCGATATATAATTATCAAATCACTTATCATTATTCCCCGTATAGTTTCAAACTATTAGATGCCGTTTGATTTATCTATCCTGTAAAAGTCTCCCATTTTAATCGTTGGTGTCGGTGTTGGTGTCGGTGTCGGTGTCGGTTTTGGTGTTGGCGTCGGTGTCGGTTTTGGTGTCGGCGCAGGTGATGCCTGCACTACTGGCACAAGAGGGACATCCAGCAGTGGGCATTGGGGACAGGTTAAATCGTCGAAGGCAACCGCAACGGGCATCGACGGTGTATCAATCGCCCTGCCGCCAAGCGGGGTATACGTGAAGACTTCTCCCTCAGACGGAAGCTGGGCAACAACAGGGACGCTTTCCGTGGCTGCGGTGTCCCACTCATGTTTCTTTTCATCAATTTCATTAAAAGAACATGAATTCTGCAGCTGCACGCCTGCCGCAACTCTCACACATCTGCGTTTGCCTATTGAAACGACCCCGGCCGGTTCTTCCTTTTTGGCGGCCTGAAGTGTCCCTTTGCTCCCGTAAAACCAGGAACTCCCTTTCTCATAGATAAAAATAAAGTCCGTTCCATTTATTTTGTCAGCTTTTGCATTCGGGGTAAGGACCTGGAAGTCCGGAACAGCCTTTGGACTGATCGTCCTTATCTTGCCTCTCAACAGGTTGAGTGTGCCCTTTTTTGCTGCTCCGTTTTCATCAAGTACATAATTGGTTATCTCTACCCTTGAACCCTGGGCAAGTCTGATGACCGTACCGTCCGCCATGGTTATTTCAGCCCTTGAATTGCTTTTTGTCCTGATAATGTCTTTTAAAG
>JBFKMY010000401.1:0-2264 GCA_041629615.1 Thermodesulfovibrionia bacterium
ACCGCCCCCGATTTTAAGACCTCCGAGGATTATTTGTCTAGTTGATTTTGCTCTTGCCATTTCTGGCCTTATTATAGCCGTTGCGTTGATAGAGGTCTACTGCTTCAGCATGCTCTTCCCCTGTGGTTGAGAAGAAGTGTTTTCCGTTGTTCATGGCGACAAAAAACAGATAGTCGGTATCAGCGGGATATAGGGCAGCCTTTATTGACTGAATGCCGGGAGAAGCAATAGGCCCCGGGGGGAGGCCGTTTATCTGATAGGTATTATAGGGCGTCACCCGTCTCAGGTCCCTGTACCTGATGCGTTTCCATCTCTTTTTTACTCCATACAGCACCGTGGGATCGGCCTGCAGCTTCATGCCCTTCTTCAGACGGTTATGGTATACCGCGGAAATCAGGGGCCTTTCAGAGTCATAGATTGCTTCCTTTTCAATAATCGAGGCAAGGGTCAATACCTCATTTTCCGTCATTTCGAGTTCCCGCGCCCTGGCCATCAGTGTCTCGTCAAACTGGTCCCTCATTCTCTGGACCATGATACTGAATATGTGCCGGGGGTCCGCCCCTTTAGCAAACTTGTATGTGTCAGGATATAAATATCCTTCCAGACTCGGTGATCTAATATTCAGTGACTCCAAAAAGGCGCTGTCCGTAGCAAGCTGCCATGAGTCATCGTCAACGAGCTCAACATCTGCAAGTTTTCTCCTGATGCTGCTCATGCCCGAACCTTCGGGAATCATGATTGAATATTCTACAATCATTCCCTTTCTTAAGCGGTCATGTATCTCAAGGGGGCTCATGGACGAATTGAGATTATAAAACCCGGCTTTCATGGACCTGTCGGTCTTTGTTACCCTCCCAAGCACATGAAAGGCAAACCTGTTTTTTATAATGCCTTCATCGGAAAGGATAGTGACGACTTTTGAAAAGCTTGAGCCCTCCGGGATTTCTATTTCCTTCCAGACATTATCATGTGAGACCGGCAATATCAGATAACTGAATATAATGAGAGCACCCACAAAGAGAAGGCTTGCAAGTATCGCAACGATGTCTTTGACCTTCCATGATTTTTTCATTGGTTCAGACGTTCACGTCCCTTTTGGAGAAGACAACTGAAGGAACCATACACGCGGCCTGTTCACAAAGCCCTTTGAATTTCATACCTTTAGCATGCCAAAAAATCGTGGAAAAAGCAAACGCCCTTTCTGTCTAACACCTTAATTTATCTATGATTTCATTAGATTAGTACCTTTCGGACTATGCCCTGCGCACTGCATCCGTACAAATGAAAAGACTGCTATTTTACAACAGGATCGCGCATTTAACATTCTCCCGGAAAGGGACATTCCCTGCACTTTGCACGAATGCATTTTGATATAATCACACCTTAATGTGCTATAGTGTTACGTTGATAATCACGGGCATATTTGATAGATTGACCGGTTCTCGTGCCTGTAAAATAATAAGGAGCACGAAGTGCTGAGGAGCAGACATAATTGAGTTCCGATAAAAAGTTGTCATTCCTGAACCGTTTTCTGACCCTGTGGATATTTCTTGCCATGGCTGCCGGCGTAGGGATGGGTTATCTCATTCCTGATATCGAAGGGGTCATCAATTCCTTTCAGGCAGGCACGACTAACCTGCCCATCGCGATAGGCCTCATCCTGATGATGTACCCTCCCCTTGCCAAGGTGCGCTACGAGGAGCTCGGAGAAGTATTTAAAAATAAAAAAGTACTTGTGCTGTCGCTCATTCAAAACTGGATAATCGGGCCGGTCCTTATGTTTATTCTGGCCATCGTCTTTCTCCGGGACTATCCTGACTATATGGTCGGCCTTATCATGATCGGCCTGGCCCGCTGCATTGCAATGGTCATCGTCTGGAACGAACTGGCGTGCGGTGATACTGAGTACGCTGCCGGGCTTGTTGCATTCAACTCCCTATTCCAGGTCCTGTTTTACTCTGTGTATGCATATATTTTTATAACCATATTGCCGGCATGGCTCGGTTTAAAGGGAGCTGTCGTGGAAGTAACCATGAAGCAGATTGCACAGAGTGTCTTTGTCTATCTCGGCATTCCATTTCTTGCCGGAATACTAACACGTTTCAGTCTTATCAGGCTAAAGGGCCGCACGTGGTATGACCAGAGTTTCATCCCCCGGATAAGTCCTGTCACATTAATTGCCCTGATTTTCACCATTGTTGTCATGTTTTCCCTGAAGGGCAGCTACATCGTAACCCTTCCCCTTGATGTCATCCGCATTGCCC
>JBFKMY010000402.1:0-2263 GCA_041629615.1 Thermodesulfovibrionia bacterium
CCCGGGACGTAAAGGAGGTCTCTCCGGTGCGGTTTTCGAAGTGAAAGGACTTTATCCTGTAATCGAGGTCTGTCAGACATGTCAACCGGGTTGTCGTGCGGGGGCCTTCATCTCCCTCAAGAACGGTCGTCTCACCATAATGGGTGAACCGGTATTCACTTCCTATTTTTTCTGACAATGTTTTTATATACCCGATTTTTTTGTCCCGGACATATATGCCGAACCACTCTTCGCTGGTCGTAAACTGATTTTCCGGGAGAGACTGAAGTGCGGAAAGGGCAACGCCGGAGATGTAATGCCTGTGGACAAGAACAACAACAAGGCAGAGCCAGATGCCAATGATTCCTAATTGTATGAACTTAGAAAACCTCTTTGACATTTTCTATAACGCGTTTAATGATTAATTCTTCAGTATTCCTTAACGGGTATTGATATTTCCGCTCTGATAGTATCAATCGGCAAAAAACCATTAAACTTTAGCCCCCTGTCAAAAAAGCTCGATCTGCTCCACCCGTTCCTGGGGAGTGAATACAGGATAGTTGTCATCAAAGCATGCAGTGCAGTATTTTTCCGGATTGGGGACCACCTTTAAGAGGCCCTCAAGGCTTAAATAACAAAGGGAGTCGGAGGTGATATATTTTTTTATTTCGTCAATGCTGTGGGTTGCGGCGATCAATTCCTTTCGCGAGGGAGTATCAATTCCATAGAAACAGGGGCCCATCGTCGGCGGGGAGCTGATCCTCATGTGTACTTCCTTTGCCCCTCCTCCTTCCCTGATCATCTTTACAATTTTTTTGCTCGTTGTCCCCCGTACAATAGAGTCATCCACGACCACGACCCTCCTGCCTTCAAGGAGCTGGCGGACGGGGTTTAATTTGATCTTCACGCCAAAATGTCTGATTGACTGGCGCGGTTCAATAAATGTCCTGCCCACATAGTGGTTTCGTATTAACCCGTGATCAAAGGGGATCCCGCTCTCTTCAGCAAACCCGAGGGCAGCCGGCACCCCGGAATCAGGAACAGCAATGACTACATCAGCATCAACAGGGTGTTCTCTCGCCAGCTGGCGGCCGAACTCTTTTCTCTTCTTATTGACATTACGGTTCCCGAAAATATTACTGTCCGGCCGTGCAAAATAGATGAACTCAAAGACACAGAAGGCATGTCTCCGGGAAGGCAGGACCCTGAAGGATTTCAACCCCTCTTTATTCATAATGACCATCTCGCCCGGTTCCACATCTCTTACTGATTCAGCGCCGATGAGATCAAAGGCACAGGATTCCGATGCAGCAACGTATGCCCCGTCGTACCTGCCTATGCTTAATGGCCTGAATCCGTAGGGGTCCCTCATGGCAATAAGTTCATTTTCCGTTATTAACAGGACGCTGTAGGCACCGGACAACTTCCTCATGGTATCTATCAGGCGCTCATACAGTGACCCTGCACGGGAGCTCGCTATGAGATGAACAATCACCTCGCTGTCGGAGGTTGACTGGAAGATAGCGCCCTTTGATTCCAGTTCATTTCTTAATTCAATGGCATTGACAAGGTTGCCGTTATGTCCTATGGCGAGGGAGCCTAAAGAATAATTGACCATGATGGGCTGGACATTTTTCAGAGAGCTCGTCCCTGCAGTTGAATACCGGTTATGTCCGACAGCAATGTCACCGGGCAGCCGCTTCAGTCTCTTTTCAGAAAATATGTCAGCCACAAGACCCATGGATTTTTCTATAAAGAGATGCCGCCTGTCCGATGAGCATATCCCGGCACCTTCCTGCCCCCTGTGCTGGAGTGCGTGCAGACCGAGATAGGTGAGATTGGCAGCCTCAGGATGGCCGTATACCCCGAACACCCCGCATTCCTCATGAAACTTGTCAGAAGAGAGTGTAATATGGGGATTGGAGTATATTCGATGATTTCGAATAAACTTTCTGATATTATTCACTGATATTCCTGATAATGCTCTTCATGGATGCGTGAATTAGTATAACATTTCTTAACTCACAAAATTCCAGCAAACACCACTGGCATTTGAAATCCTGCGTCTGGTTGGTCTCTGGTGTCTGACGGGCGCACATTATCTTTTCGTGCACCATTCGCGTGCGTTTTGAAACATCCGTAACCATGGCGATGCCTGAAGGTTTTGCTCCCATTCCCGGGGCATCCACGGCCACTGCCATTTCAGAAATGTCCTCTCAGGGTGCGGCATAATCGCAAGATGCCTGCCGTCAGGAGAACAGAGGCTTGCAATCCCGCGCAGAGA
>JBFKMY010000403.1:0-2261 GCA_041629615.1 Thermodesulfovibrionia bacterium
CTTGCAAAGGAGATGCATTGCAGGGTATCGGGAAATGAAATCGTCAAGTTCGATCCCGTTTGCTTGTGTGTAGAAAAACTTGCCGATCAATTAATCCTCAATAATAACCATCTGCCGGTATTTGCGGCCGGGAGCGTGGAAGATTACCTCAGCAGCCATGCAGTCAATGTGTGTATTTTGTCTATAAAAATCGGGCATGACATGGGGTATGACAAAACCGGATTGACAGAGCTCGGCATCTCTGCATTTCTTCATGATATAGGGATGGTGAAATATATAAGGCCGGCCATGCAGCCGGGAAAACTTTCATCTAAAGAAGACAGAGAAATAAAGAACCATCCGTTTATGAGTGCTGAAATATTAGAGAATGCAGATGAATTGCCCGAAATATCCGTTGAGATCGCGCTTCAGCATCATGAACGCATAGACGGATCAGGCTACCCGCGCGGTCTCAGGGGAGAATCCCTCGCTGCATACTCCCTGATACTAAATCTTGCGGACACATATGAGGCATTGACCCATTCACGCCCTTATCGAGACAGAAATATGCCCCATGAATCGGTACAGAAATTATTGCAGATGAAAAACTCCTATGACTATAAAGTAATGAAGGCCTTTATTAATACCATCGGAGTCTACCCGGTGGGGAGCATCGTCAGGTTGAACACCGGGGAGACATGCAGGGTTGCCGGAGTCAATCAGGGATATCCCACGAGGCCTGTACTTCGCGTGCTGTTTAACAGCGATTACAAAAAACCGGAAGAGCAGAAAGTAATAAATTTAATGAAGTATCCCATTATTTACATCAAAGAATGTCTAAGGCAAGGCGGAGATTAGTGGAAGGGATAAGGATAGAGGTAGCAGGCGTCTGTATCATGTTAAGATCAGGATCCCCTGATTTCATCAGCAGAGTCCGGAAGGATTATTCTCTTTTTCTGTCTGACAGGGCACCCTCTCTCACGCTGGACATAACCCTTACTGACGAGCCGTATGTCAATAATTCCTCCTGGGCCGGTCTGTCAGTTACGGAGGATGAATTGATACTTTCAGACGACCACCTGGAGAGCACAATAAACAAAAATCTTACGTATGGTTCCGCCCTGATAAGCAGGCAGGGCCTGATGATGGGGCTCGGTACACTCCTGAGAAACATGCTGACATTCCGGCTTCTCCTGCACGAAGATGCGGTCGTCCTCCATTCTGCGGCAATACTTAAGGGAAATGAGGTATATATATTCCTGGGGCATTCCGGGGCGGGCAAGAGTACGGTCTCTGCCCTATCAAGTGACTGCACCGTATTGAGTGACGACATGGCGATCATTAAAAGAAAGAACGGGAAATACAAGGCCTACACCGCTCCCCACTGGATGGATATGCATATAGGCAAACGGGAAAACAGGGGCTATGATATCGGCGGGATATTCACATTGAAGCAGGACAGCACAACGTACATAAAAGAGCTGCCGCCCTCGCAGGCCATGGCGGATATTTTCACGATCCCCCACATCCCGGACGAACTGCAGCCGGTCCAGAAATTATTCGATATGTTCGGCAGCATACTTTGCGAGTACGGCCTGAATGAACTTCATTTTACGAAAGACAATTCATTTTGGAGGCATATAGATGGACTTAAACAATACATATCCTGACAAGTCACCTCAGACAGCATCACGTGTTATCGATGATGAAGCAGTCATCATCATGCCCCAGGAGAATAAGGTGAGGGTCTTAAACGAGGCCGGCTCCCGGATATGGGAGCTTGCAAACGGCAGCCGGGGAATAGACAGGATTGCCTCCCTGATTGCAGAAGAATTTGACGTGTCTTATGATCATGCGCTGAACGACACAAGGGAATTTATCAATGATTTGTACGGGAAAGACATGCTTGTCCTGCTTGAACACCCGAAAGAAGATACCGCTGCATAAAAATGACTGATACCATGAAGGACCATTACAGCGATATCATAAAAAAAACGATGGACAGAAACATCCCTTTCATCGTGCACTGGGAGCTTACCTACAGATGCAACATGACGTGCGGCCATTGCTACTGTATACAGGACAATGAAAAGAAAGAGCTTGCCACAGAAGAGATTATGCTTGTGATCGATGAACTGGCTGCCCTGCAGTCCCTGTATATTACATTCAGCGGCGGTGAGATTTTTGCGAGGAAAGATTTTTTTACCATAGCACATTATGCCCGCAGCAAGGGGTTTGCATTGAGACTGTTAACGAACGGGACACTCATCAGCAGTGACATC
>JBFKMY010000404.1:0-2238 GCA_041629615.1 Thermodesulfovibrionia bacterium
CACTGAGAAAGAGTATCATTATTATTGCACTGGTCTCATTAGTGTGGAGCTGCAGCGATTCCCCTCAGGACGCTGGTGTGTCTCGTCCCGATCAGGATGCCGTTGAATCCGGGGCCCCTGATCAGGCCGGTGATGTCACCATCAGTCCCGTAAATGCAACTGCGCAGACCGTTATTACACTCAGAACGAGCAATCCCGCGATAAGCGGCGGTGAGATACGCTGGTACATCAACTCCCATGAAGTGTCCTTGGCAGAGGGATTTCGTCTCGTCCCCGATGGATTGAAAAAAGGGGACGTCGTACATGCAGTCCTTGTGAATGGGGACAAAGAATACCCTTCAAATGAGATCAGGATAAAGAATACTCCTCCGGTGATAGTGGACGCAGCATTATTACCCGACATGCCTGAATCTTCTGACATTCTGCAGCCTGAAATAAAGGTCAATGATGTTGACGGCGACACCGTTTCTTTCACCTATCACTGGACCCTTAACGGGAAGTTTGCCGGGGAAGAAAGCTATCTGGAAACAGAAATGAAAAGGGATGACCGTGTATCCGTTGAAGTCACCCCCTATGACGGAGAAGAAAAAGGAAGAAGCGTCACGCTCACGAGCAGCATATTCAACTCACTCCCCACAGTATCAGACAGTGCGCCTTCCTTTGATGGAAAAACATACACATACCGTATAGCCGCATCCGACCCGGACAATGACACCCTTTCGTATAAAATTGAAGATGGCCCGGACGGAATGACCATTGATCCATCAACCGGCATCGTAACCTGGGATGCAGGCCCTGATATACAAGGCACCTACACAGTAACCGTTTCGGTCAGCGACAACAACGGCGGTACCATTCATGTGCCCTTTACAACGAAATTTGGGCCTTAACTGATTTTTTGCCCCTATTCATAATACGTCGCCGATGATGTTTCGTTCTCCCATACGGTCACGGAAGACACTGTGCAATTCCTCTCATGAATCTTTTTCCTGATTGATTCATGAATCCATTTTGCCATATTTTCAGATGAGGGGTTTATTTCAGTAAAGGGAAACACGTCATTTAAAAAAGAATGGTCAAGGGGAGCAATGGCTTCATTGACGACTGCCTTGAGATCATGGAAGTCTATCACCATGCCAATATCATTGAGCTTGTCCGAAGAGATCGTGACCTGGACCCTCCAGTTATGCCCGTGCAGTGCTTCACACTTTCCTTTATACCCTCTGAGCTGATGGGCAGATGAAAACTGTGTTTCAATGGAAAGATCAAACATAATACCTCCGCAACATAATGAAATACAATAATGGAATTTATGTGGACTGTACGGCCCGGGACCTCAATTGTCAGACGGCGGCTGCACTCCATCAAACTTGAATATCAACTCTCCTTCCTGCGTCAGTCCGTATTCCCGGGCCAGTTCCTCTACACGATCAGGTTCACTTTCCATGGCATCCACCTGGCTTCTGGCTTCTTCATTCTGCTTTTTCATTGCCATTGTTTCCGAAAGGAGTGTTTTTTGCATTGACTTCAGTTTTATATAGGTAAGCAGTCCGTTTTCACCGACAATCATGGTCAGTGTCAGATATATAAAAACCAGGATTCCGAACGTCATGGAGACGATCCGTCTTTTTCTCCTGTTTTCCCTGACCTTCTTATGCCGCACATTTCTCATATCAAAATTCGCTGCAGTATTTTTGAAAATACTGCATTCATCTATTTCAGATTGTAAAAAACGTCCCTTCCCCTGTACCGTGCCGCATTTCCAAGCTCTTCCTCAATCCGTAAAAGCCTGTTGTACTTTACTATTCTGTCGGTCCTCGACAGGGAGCCTGTCTTAATCTGTCCCGTATTCATTGCTACTGCCAGATCTGCTATGGTTGTATCTTCCGTTTCCCCTGAACGGTGCGAGACCACGGCAGTGTAGCCCGCCCTTTTTGCCATTTCAATTGCATCAAGTGTTTCCGTAAGGCTTCCGATCTGGTTCAGCTTTATGAGTATGGAATTGCCGATTCCCTTCTCAATCCCCTTTGCGAAAATGTCTTTGTTGGTAACAAAAATATCGTCCCCCACAAGCTGCACCCTGTCGCCGATTTTTTTTGTTTTTGCCTCCCACCCCTTCCAGTCATTCTCGGAAAGGCCGTCCTCGATTGAGATCACAGGATAGGAATCTATAAGTTTTGCATAAAAATCTATCATATAATTCGCACTTACGCTTTTTCCTTCAAAGCGATATTTTCC
>JBFKMY010000405.1:0-2235 GCA_041629615.1 Thermodesulfovibrionia bacterium
CTCAGGAGGAACTGGAAGGAATTGTCATCGGAAGAAATGATGACGTCCATTTTAATGGCTCCGTACTTGTCCTTATACATCTCCCGTAATCTCTCTACGTATTTACCCCCGGGACCGTCGAAGTATCTCTTCGTATCCATGTACTCAATGAGAATTTCCATATCAATGACGCTTTTGTTGAACACCGAGTAAATTCCCTCCATGATATCATCGGTCCATACAAGCCCCTGATGATAGGAATGCAGTACAAGGACTTTCTTTGATTCTTCCCCGTCTGACGGGGAAGAAAAAGAGATGAGGACAAAGACGGTGAGAAATATCGTGTAAAAAATATGGCTTCGACTGCTTCTCTCAGGGGGCGGGAATATTTTATTGCTGGTATCGGTCATTACGCCTGCTTTTGTGTCAGGAATAATTCTTTAATTAAATTATATCAGGCAAACAGAGGAAATAAGCACAGTTATAACCTAATTTGAAAATAAAATATAAATATGCCATTACGCTTCTTTCAGGAGCGCAATAAAAAAACCCCGTTCCTGTTGAAAAGAACGAGGTCAACATCCGTCTGCGCTGCCTGCTTACTGAATATCTTGTGTACTAATGCCCTCCGGTCCCTAATATTCCGGATGCTGCGAAAACAAGAACGATAACTTCCACGAGGGCAAGTACAACATAGGCCGTGTCTTTCTTACGCATTAATCCGGGGATAATTGCCACGTAGCAGATGATAGTCAGCAGGGAAAGAAATGCAATAGGAAGGAAATTGAGCATGTCACCTTTGCCAAGGAGGCCCAGCCAGGCCCAGCCGGCCTCAATGCCGCTCTGCTGGAGGTAGTCATGCACCGGCATTACCCAGTAGTTCTGGACCTGCTCCAGGGGAATTACCGGTTTCAATATGCCTGTGCCGTATATTATAAACGTTATAATGAGCCCCAGAAGGCCTACCAGCATTCCCTTGTTTAATATGTTTGCATATAAAATTTGTTCTTCCGTTGCTTTTAGAGCCATATTTGCCTCCTGTGTCAATTATAGTAAATTTATTTCGGATTCGTAGGGGCGTATTGCCATACTCTCTTACATCTCATTATCCTATTCCGAGGCCCTTGAAGAGCGCCTTAAGCCCTGCGATGCCTAAAACTGCTATAACCAGTATTCTTATTATTGCGGGCTTGGTTACGGCAAGAACTTTGACTCCAATGAACGAGCCGAGCATAATTCCGACAACTGAAGGGACAACCATTAAAGGAAGCACAGCGCCGTTGTTGAGATAGATCCATGCTGCTGATGTGTCTGTTATTGAAAGCAGAAACTTGCTGGTAGCCACGGATATTTTAATGGGCGCGCCCATTAATAAATTTAAAACAGGAACGTTTGCCCATCCGGCCCCGAGCCCGAACATACCTGCCATTATCCCGATGATAACGAATAGACCCAGCGCCATGGGTGTCCTGTGGACCTTCCATTCAACATCTTTATTTATGGTAGGCTCGTGATAAATGCCTGATATACGTAAGGCCTGTGATAATGGATCAGCTTTTGGAACTTCCGGAAATTCGGATTTTTTTGCCTTGATCATGATGAGGACAATACCGAGAATAGTAGCCCCGAGCAGGGTCTGGACTATATGGGTAGGGAGTGCAAGACCTATCATGGCCCCGACTATTGCACAGGTTGATGCTATCAATGCCATGGGAATGGCCAGACGAAGGTCTGCCATGCCTTTGCGCAGCAGTCCCGGTCCTGCAGCGAGGGCACCGGCAAGGGCCACTATCAACCCGGCCCCCCTGACAAAATCAAGGTGAAACGGTAAAAAACCGCTGACTATCGGCACATAAAGAACTCCGCCTCCGACACCGGCAAGCACTGCAAACACCCCGAGCACAAATGAAAGTACAAGAAGGATAAGAGGCCAGAACCACCATGCATGCTGCGCAACTGCCTCAGCAGCAGGTACTGCTTCTGCTGATGCCAGGACGCCCGTTGAAATCGTCAACAGTGCACATAAAAGAGTTGGAACGATCAATAAATATGGGACCTTAAACTTTTTTAATGCCATGAGTCTCCCTTCCTTCTGTGAATGAATTTAAGAAAATAAAAAAAGCAGAACTGCTTCATATTGAAGCAATACTGTTTTATTGTGAAACGAGTGCACTATTTTATATGGAGGGTGAAGATAAAATCAACAATCTTAAGCATTTTTTATAGCACTATAAATTAGATTCATGTATGTGTAAA
>JBFKMY010000406.1:0-2234 GCA_041629615.1 Thermodesulfovibrionia bacterium
AACATTCATGACTTCAGAAACATTTGCCTTTTCACGGCGCTTGTCAATGATCGCCAGCGAAGCGTTCAGCCTCTTTGCAAACGCCCTCGCCCTTTCAACACCTCCGGCATCGGGAGAGACAATAACAAGATCATTCAAATATTCTTTTTTCACATAGTCAACGAGTACCGGAGCAGCATAGAGATGATCAACGGGGATATCAAAGAACCCCTGAATCTGACCGGCATGTAAATCGATGGTAAGGACCCTGCTGATGCCGACTGCCTCCAGTAAATCAGCCACCAGCCTGGCTGTGATAGGGACCCGCGGGGCCGCTTTTCTGTCCTGTCTGGCATATCCGTAATAGGGCATGACCGCCGTTATCCTTGCCGCGGAAGCCCTCTTAAGCGCATCAATCATCAATAACAGCTCCATCAGGTTATTATTGACAGGCATGCAGGTAGACTGGACCACGAATATATCGGACCCTCTCACATTTTCGTTAATCTGCACCATAATTTCGCCGTCACTGAAATTCGAGACCGTGGCTTCACCAACGGGAATTTTCAGAACATCGGCAATCTCCTTTGCAAGGGTCCTGTTGGAATTGCCGGTGAATAACTTAATCCCTTCGGGCATCTTAACCCCCTTTTTATAAGCGTTAGCTGTCAGCTGCCAGCCATCATCTAAGACAAAGACAGTTTTCGACTATGTCGAAATATAAAGCTGACAGCTGATCGCTGAATGCTGACCGCTGTCTTTGGCTGGGGCGGGAGGATTCGAACCCCCGAATGCATGGACCAAAACCATGTGACTTACCGCTTGTCGACGCCCCAAGATATACGTTCTGTTATATTATATGCACGCGAACGGGACCAGCGATTATGTCCGGTACTGCCCGGAAATGTCACCCTCCCAAATCAGTCCGTAACCGTTTGCACCACCGCGGTCCAGAATTTGTCAAAGACTACAGATGCCTCTTCCGCCTTTTTGCGTGACTCAAATACGCCAAATACTGTTGACCCGCTGCCGCTCATTAATGAAAAAACAGCACCCTGATTGCACAGCATCTCTTTTATCTCGGCAATGACAGGATAGCTGCCAATGGTCACTGATTCCAGATCATTTGAGAGGCTACCGGTTATTCCACTGAGTTCCGCTCTTTCTATATTGCGGATAAAATGCTTAATATTATTTACGTTTTCATCTTTTTTTGTCAATATTGCAAAGTTTTTGTACACCCATGCCGTAGAAACTTCAAAAGAAGGCTTTACGAGAAGCAGATCAGCTGATTCCTGCGCATTGCAGGGGATTATTTTTTCTCCCCTGCCCTGTACATACGAGAGGGCACCATCAAGAAAAAAAGGGACATCAGAGCCAAGTTCTTCCGCCATACGGGTAAGCTCCCCGGGAGAAAGACCCAGAGACCATACACTGTTCAATCCAGCCAGAGCTGCCGCTGCATCACTACTTCCCCCGCCGAGGCCCGCCCCCATGGGAATGTTCTTTTCCAGAGAAATCGTCACCCCTTTTTCAATGCCATATCTGGTCTTTAAAAGAAGCGCTGCCTTATAAATCAGGTTCTGCTTCAGGGGAATCGGTGCGGCTGTTTCAATTACTATGCTGTCAGCCCGGGTCAACCCCGGGTGAAGCCCCGCCCGTGCGGTTTCCTCCGGCAGGCTCAATGTTAGTACATCATAGATGGTTACTTTCTGAATGAGACTTTGAATCTCATGGTACCCGTCACTCCGCCTGCCAAGCACGTTTAAAAACCAGTTTATCTTTGCCGGGGCTTTCAGTGTGAGCATTTCGGGGGGGGCGGTTAAGAGGTACGAGAACCGGATGTTATTTTTTTCCCGTAACCCCTCACTATTGAACACCTTTTTTGAGGTTTCCTATTTTCTCTTCAATTCTTTCCTTAAGCCCTTCTTCCTTCTCATGAAACTGGAGTGATTTTTCAAAGGCCTCCATGGCAGCATCGTTCCTGTCCAGCTTAATGTAAACATCCCCCAGATGCTCAAGTATCAACGGGTCTTCCTTCTCCAGTTCTACCGCTTTTTGGATCTCTATAAGGGCCTCCTTATACATGCCTTTTTTATAATATACCCAGCCCAGGCTGTCACGTATATGAATGCCAAGCACCTTGTGGAGCACCGACAGATAGTAGGTCGTCGTCATTGCGCTAACAATGACACCCGCGATTACGACCCCCTTGACGCCGGCGTAGCTGTACGCCGGATATATCAGTGTGATCA
>JBFKMY010000407.1:0-2231 GCA_041629615.1 Thermodesulfovibrionia bacterium
CAGGCGAATGTTCAGGGCGGTGATCGATGAAAAAATAAATAATATTACAGACGTCCTCTTTGAAGAGAAAAGTCTCAGAGAAGAAAAGATTGAATATATAACTGTCTTTGACAAGTACGGGTATCTGCTCGCCCATACATACCTCGATCACATGCCCAAAATCCTTATGTCATCTCATGGAGACTTTGCCAATGATGAAGAATACACATTAACGAGAATACATGACAACGAGGTGTCGGTGTATGATATCGCTGTTCCGGTAATGGAGGGAATCAAACAGGTGGGCACGATACATGTCGGCATCCGGTCGGATTATGTGCACAATATTATTACGCCGACAAAGACAGCGTCCAGCTCATCTTTGATAATTACATTCACGATTGCGGTCATCGCGGTCATTATAGCGATTCCCCTGTCACAGACCGTTACAAACCCTATCAAGAGGTTAAGAAAGCTGGCTGAACAAATCAGTCACGGCGAATTTGAGACACGCATTGAGATAAAATCCAGGGATGAAATCGGAGATCTCGCGGATACCTTCAATACCATGACAGACGAATTACATAAGACAATCACTTCCCGGGACCGGGAAATCAGCGAGCGGAAAAGGGCAGAAGAAAAAATCAACAGCAATTTCAAGGTCCAGACTGTTTTAAGTAATTTACTGGACATTTCCCTCATGGAAATCTCTCTCGAAGATCAGCTTGAGAATATCCTGGAGCATATAATTTCGATTCCGTGGGTCTCCCTGATGTCAAAGGGGGCCATCTTTCTTGTAGAAGATGACCCCGCTGTCCTTGTCATGAAGGCCCAGAATGAGCTTGCTCCCCCGCTGCTGAATAAATGCGCCCGGGTTCCTTTCGGAAGATGCATGTGCGGCAGGGCCGCCCTGTCAGGGGAGATCCAGTTTGCCGACCGCATCGACGGGCGGCATGATACGACTTACGACGGCATCGTCCCCCACGGCCACTACTGCGTTCCCATACTGCATGACGGGAAAGTGCTCGGGGTAATCAATCTGTATGTGCAGGAGGGGCACAAACGCGACGATGAAGAAGAGCGATTTCTCCGTGCTGTCGCGGATGTCCTGGCCGGCATTATCAGGAGAAAGCAGGCGGAAAGGCAGATTACCTATCTTGCCTATTATGATGATCTGACAGGCCTGCCAAACAGGGTGCTGTTTAAAGACAGGCTGAACCAGTCGCTGAGAGAAGCCCGGAGATATAATGCAATGATATCAGTACTGTTCCTGGACCTCGACAACTTCAAGAAAGTTAACGATACACTGGGACACCGGCTGGGAGACCTTCTCCTGAATGAAGTCGCAAGGCGTTTAAAGGCTTTCTTGCGTGAAAGCGATACGGTAGCCCGAAAAAACAACAATACAGAGAAAAGCGTCCTTGCGCGTCTGGGCGGTGATGAGTTCACCGTACTGCTTCTTAATATCAATCACTTTGATGATGCAGCGCGGGTATCCCAGCGTATACTTGAAGAAGTATCCAGACCGATTATGCTGGAAAACCATGAGGTTATTGTTACGGCAAGCATAGGAATTTCCACGTGCGGCACTGATAGTGACAGTGTCGACAATCTGCTCAAGCATGCTGATACGGCCATGTATAATGCTAAGAGAGAAGGAAAAAATAATTACAAGTTTTTCAGGAAGTCCATGAATGCCCTGGTAATGAGACGCCTTGATCTGGAGAACAAACTGCGCAAGGCCGTTCATAACAGTGAATTTGTGCTGCATTTCCAGCCTCAGTATGATATCCCCTCCCGTACAATATGCGGCATGGAAGCGTTAATACGCTGGCAGCATCCGGAATTGGGAGTGATACCCCCTTCGGAATTTATTCCATTGGCAGAAGAAACCGGCCTGATCGTACCTATCGGCGAATGGGTATTGCATACGGCATGTGCCCAGAACATGGAATGGCAGAAACAGGGGCTCCCCAAAATCAACATATCCGTCAATCTGTCGAGCCAGCAGTTTATTAATCATGATATGGTAAAAACAGTAACAGGGGTTCTGAAAGACTCGGGATTAAGTCCCCGCTGCCTTATACTGGAACTGACCGAGAGCACTATCATGCAAAACACAGAGAAGACCATTTCCATCCTGCATAAACTGAATGCAATGGGGGTAAGACTTGCCATGGACGATTTCGGCACCGGATATTCTTCTCTGAGTTATCTGAAACGCTTCCCTCTTGAAATTTTAAAAATCGACC
>JBFKMY010000408.1:0-2228 GCA_041629615.1 Thermodesulfovibrionia bacterium
AACCTGAGGGTGTATGAAATATCTGACCTTATGAAGCTCATAAATGTACTCTACCGGCTGCTGGACGAGGCGTATTATGAAATAAGCAGATATGTCACTGGAGAAATCCAGAAGGTCGATACAGGCACCGAAGCGTATCAGAAGCTTGTTGCCCGATTCGGGAAATGCCTTAAAAAAACGCCGGATAAAAAAAAGAACAGAGCCGAGCCGAGGATATGCGCATTTTATAAGTCAATCCCTGTGGGGCTTGACGCAAAAGTCAATGCGCTGGACACGGAATCCGTCACCTTTGATATTCATCCCTATCAGGCCATAGCGCTGTCAAAGCTGCCGTCTGTGTTCATTGCAAGTCCGGTTCACAAACATGTATTAAAGGCATATGCAAACGGGGTAGATCTTGAAGGGCGTAAGGCCACCTTTACGAATTTCAGCGCCGAAAGCATGACTGTGGAAGACATGACCGCGGAAAGGAGGAGTCACGTCCGTGTGGAGCTTTCGCAAATAACAAGGGTTCTCATCAGCGGCACCCAGGGAGAAACCAAGGGCTTCATTTATGACATATCCGAGGTTACGTCAACTGTATATGTGCGGGGTGTTGACATCAAAAAATATCCTCTCCGCAAAGAAGTGAGGTTTCTTGCGGAACTTCCCGGAACATCCGGAGGAGACACGCATGTCATCGACACGATGGCCATGATTATCAAGGTGTATAAACAGGGGAAAAGCGACCCTAAGGCATATAGAATTGTGGTGCAATACAGGAGAGATCCGGTACTGCACGCGAAGCTGGCACAGTATATTTCATCCAGGCAGAGTGAAATTCTGCGAGAACTTAAGGAGTTGTCCTCTGACTGATTCCCGCCACTATTTTGATGAAAGCATGGTTTCCAGCGGGCATCCCGTGCACCGGGGCTTCGGTCTGCAGTAATGTTTTCCCAGCATGACAATCAGGGCATGATACTCATTGAACAGGGCCGCGTCTTCAGGGATATGCGCATGAAAGAGTTTCTGCATATCATGGTAGGTTGAATCTTCTTCCACGACAAGGTGCCTCTGCATGATTCTTTTCGTATACGCATCGATCACAAAGACTGGTTTGTTAAGGGCATATAAGAGGATGGAGTCTGCTGTTTCCGGGCCGATTCCATTGACCCCGAGCAGCCCTGTCCTCAGGGCATGCATATCCTCCTTTTCCATTTTCTTCATGCTTCCCTGGTAATGGTTTGACAAGAAGGTGAGAAAGTTCTTGAGTCTTCTTGCCTTTACGTTAAAGTAGCCGGCAGGCCTGATGAGGGCGGCAAGCCTTTCATTGGGCATTTCATTCAGGGCCTTAGCACTGAGTGACCGGTCTTTTTTTAAATTGTGTATTGCCTTTTCAACGTTATCCCAGTTTGTGTTTTGTGTCAGGATGGCGCCTACGGCGATTTCAAAAGGAGAATCCCCGGGCCACCAGTTCTGGGGCCCGAAGTGGGCGAAGAGCGTGTTGTAAATGTTTGTAAATGTTTTTCGATGATTCCGGTTTGTGTTTGCCATTATGAAAAAGGATTCTGGTGAAAGATAAAATGACCTTCGCCTGACTCCTCGAATCGACCCCTGTATATTATTTATCCCGGCGGCCAGTGCATTGCCCTGCCTCCGAGCAGGTGGAGGTGGATATGGAAGACTGTCTGGCCCGCGTCCCTGTTGCAGTTCATGACAAGCCTGAACCCATTATCGGCAATGCCTCTGTCCACTGCTATTTTATTGGCAGCCTGAAACATCTGCCCGATAAGATCATTGTCTTCATTCTGTATGTCGAGAGATGTTGATATGTGTTTCCTGGGGATGACAAGAATATGCACCGGCGCCTGAGGATTAAGGTCTTCAAATGCTAATACATTGTCGTCCTCATACACTGTTTTTGCCGGGATTTTTTTTTCAGCTATTTTACAGAACAGGCAGCTCATAAATTCTCACTCCTTTGATGTAGTTATACATGCCGCTGTTACGGTAGATACACGGGAACAGGGCAGTTATCAATTATAAACAAAATTAATCTTTTTTGATTATAATAGGGGCCATGGAACTTATACCTTTTGACCAGTTAAAAAATAGTCCGTTAATTATCGAGGACATACGATGGGACGTTACTCCCAAGATATTTGTGGAGCCCTTATCTTCGGAAGGGGTGGATATTACGGCCGGATATATGCTGTATGTCGATCTCATGAATAATAAGCCTGCACTGG
>JBFKMY010000409.1:0-2226 GCA_041629615.1 Thermodesulfovibrionia bacterium
CAGACATATGGAACTACAGTACAGAGGGTATAAGAATTATGACCACTTGACAGCGCCACTTGCCGGGGAGTATCAGCTCTACAACCTCTGCACCGCTGTCAGGGCCTGTGAAATATTGCAGCAAAAAGGGGTTCGCATATCAGACGCATCCATTAAAACAGGGTTGCGGAACATCCGGATGGAAGGAAGGTTAGAATGGATCTCACAGGAACCCCCGATCATCCTTGACAGCGCCCATAATTCCGACGCAGCAGCGTCTCTCGCACTTTCGGTCCGCCAGATATTCAGCAATAACAAAATCATCCTTGTAACCGGCATCATGGATGACAAGGACATTGAGGGCATATTAAGACCGCTTGTTCAGATTGCAGAGTCGGTAATATTTACGAAGGCAGCATACGAAAGGGCCGCTGCGCCAGAAAAGCTTGCGCGCATTATGTCATCCATTCAGGCGTCATTTACGCATATGCCCCCTGTCTCATCAAGAATCACCGGGACCATTAAAGAGGCCCTGGACCTTGCGCGCTCCCTGTGCGGACAAGACCATATTATCCTTGTAACCGGTTCTTTTTACACCGCAGGAGAAGTGAAAGAAGTTTTAGGCTGTGAAAGTGTTTTACCGAGATTAAGGGAATATTGCTGAGACACAAGAAATGGGAAATGGACCATCGGAATCAGAGCATAACAAAATCAATATCAAAGCGCGTCTCCTGTTCTTTTTATTTTTTATTTCCTGTTATATTCTTCTCGCCTCCCGTTCATCAGCAGATGACTATGCCACTATCTCGGCGGACAGGATGGAATATCTTTATCAAAGCAATACATACATGGCAAACGGCTCTGTGGAGATCGCCCTTGGAGATACCCTCCTTCTTGCAGACGAAATGTATTTGGACGGAAATACCCATGATGCTGTAGTCATCGGGAATGTCACATACTTCGATACAGAGGCAGTCATAACTGCCGAAAGAATTGATTTAAATCTGGAAACAAAGATCGGGACTATTTATGAAAGTTATGTCTACTATAAAAAAGATAATTTTCATCTGCACAGCGGGGAAATAAGGAAAACAGGTGAAAAAACTTTTATCATGGACAAGGCCACTGTTACAACCTGTGATGCCGAGCCTCCTGAATGGCACCTTTCGGTCACGGATGTCTCAATCGCACGGCATAAAAGTATAACGGGATGGCATAGCTCATTCAATATCGGTAAAATCCCATTATTGTATACGCCTTATTTCTGGGCCCCTCTGAGCAAGGAGCGGGAGACAGGGTTCCTTTTTCCATCGTTCGGCTACAGCAGCACGAGAGGCTATTATTACGGGCAGGGGTTCTTCTGGGCAGCAAAGGACAATCAGGATGCCACTCTGTATCTGGACTACTATGATCAAAAAGGGTTTGGAGGGGGGATGGATTACAGATATGTATTGTCCCCTGAATCCAGCGGCGAATTGTGGCTCTATCATGTGAGGGACAGAGACCCGATAAGAAGTCTCGCCGAAATCAAGTCCTATCACAATCAGATATTTTCAGACAATGTCTCGGGCTATCTAAAAGTCCATGCAGTAAACGAACGCGATTATTATGAGACGATGGATTCAACTTCCCTTGGCAGGTTCGGGTTATCATCCTGGGAACCCACCCGGTTCGGGATCGGGTCTGAAGAAAGGCTGCAAAAGTATCTCCAGTCAGACATGCACCTGACGAAGCAATATGACACTGGAAGGATTTACCTTCTGGCTCAGGGCAGACAGAACCTCGAGGGGAGTTCCCGCGAAATACCGCAGACACTCCCGGAATTAGGATTCATACTTAACACTCAGTCATGGCGTTTTATTTCCTTTAATGTGGCCGTCAAAGGCGTGAATTTCTGGAGGGAAAAGGGGCAGGAAGGAATGAGATTTGACGTCAACCCCAATCTCTATTTCAGTTATGGAAGGCTGCTGACTATTACGCAGAGAGTCGGCGTAAGAGAAACCGCATACCTGCTTAATGAACCCGGCCAATATGAAGACAGATTTTCCTATGACCTCGATACAACATTAACAACACGATTCTTTAAAAAATATACTTCATTTATCCACATTATTGAACCCCGCCTGGATTACGCCTATACTCCGGAAGCAGATTACATTGATGTCCCCGTGTTTGATTCAATTGATGCGATCACAGAGACAAACAATATACGGTACTCTTTCAGTAATACATTAAAAGGACATACCG